>CAMGRE010000099.1 GCA_946061355.1 uncultured bacterium
AGAGCGGAGCGAATTGCGAATGCCGCATGGCGAAAGCCATACATGAGCAAGAGCGAAGCTTGCCTGTAGAAAGTAATATTTTTATCGATGAATCGGGTTGAAAGTATCCATAGGGAAAAAGAGTGGTTTTAGAATCCATTTTTTCGGATATATGGATTCCGTTTCGGGAATTTTTTACTATATATACTTATTATTGATTTTTTGACCGGAAAATTTAAGAAGTAATAAGAAAAGGGATTCTGAAAGCATAAAAAATTCGTATAGACCGAGTAAAATGCAAAGGGCGTCAGGCGTAGATTTTAAGTAAAGTGATATGTAATATACTTTTCAACTATTTCAGGATCCAGAGGATGAGTTTGGGTTTCGTAGGTGGTAATGAGTTGGATGCCCGGAGTAATGCCGTGTTTTGCATAGATCTTTAATTTAGAGGTTGCTTTTTCAATGTAGGCAGGATTATCCATCATACCGAAATGCTCCCAATAATAGAAATTTCCGGTGTGAGGGTGTCTGATCGTAAAATCAGGATAAATGATGGAATTTCCCAGTGGAAGTGCGCATTCATAGCGAAAGGGTATATTATGGGAACGAAGCAACATGTCAATGAGCACTTCTGATTTGGAACGTAGCAGGGTATTTGATATACCTTTGTAAATCAGATTTTCGGGATGATTTGTATTTTTTTCATATGAGGAGTTAATCCAATTAGTCAATTCTTGAGATAATGGGGTAAAATACGGGGCAAGTAGTTTTTGATATTCAGATGGTGTTGTGAGAAGTTGTTCGGATTTCCCAGTGGGAGAGTGATGACGCAGGTAAAAAGAGAGTGCTATCTTTTCATTCTCTAAATCTTCCAAGAGAAAAGATAGGTATTTCTTTTTTGCAAGACGTTCTGCCAGAGAACGATTGGACTTTGGAATATAGGTTTTTTGATGATTATCGCTTAGATACCATTTTGAGGTGTTTTGCTGATGGCAACAGATAAGTTTGCCGGGAGGTAGTTTCTGCAGTTCACTTTGAATACGGCGGATATGATTCTCCAGAATTTCATATTCGCATTTTATTCGTTCAAAAATCATTCAAAAGCTCCTTTCAAATTAGAATGTAAATATATTAAAACACAATATAAAATAGGATACAAGTTTGGTACTTTTTTGCATTTGTATAGCGCAATTTTACCTGCTTCTTTGTGAGAAAGGAAGTTGACAATCCAAGAAAGTTATATTAGACTTAATGTAGTTAGATAAATCTAACCAGGTAAACAAAATCAGACTATTGAGGAAAACAGAACCATGAAACGGGATGCAAAAACAGAATCCATGAACTACCACAGAACAAAGATGCAGAAAGAACTGGTTCAGCAGCAGTTAAGGGAGAGAGGATGCAGGATCACAAAGCAGAGGCAGATACTTCTGGACATCATCCTGCAGGAAGAATGTGCAAGCTGCAAGGAAATCTATTATAAGGCGGCTGCTAAAGATCATTCGATCGGTACGGCAACGGTATACCGCATGATCAATCTCCTGGAGGAGATCGGTGCGATCAGCCGGAAGAATATGTATCGCATTTCCTGCGGCATGGAGTGTGATAAAGAGAATGCCTGTATCATAGAACTGGAGGACGGTTCCGTGTGTGCGCTTTCGGCCGCAGAGTGGTACCGTGTGATATCAGAAGGAATGAAATCCTGTGGTTATATTCAGGATCAGAAAGTGAGGAACGTTTCGGTACAGCCGTGTGAGAGAGCGTGCGATTAATTAACGCAAAAAGGCAGAGAAAAGAATTCCATTTACGAAAAAAGAAGCTATAATAATAATATCGGAACAAATGAAAGGGACTGCGGCCTGATGACCGAAGCCCCTTTCCTGATTCAAGACAGTGGATCGCTGTTTTCAGTCGTACAGGGAAACACCGAATCTGATCTTCCGGTAGATCTTCTGGATGACGGTCGCAATCATCACACCTACGATACCGAGTGTGCTGGCAATGCCGACGAATCCTCCCAAAATAATAACGATCCACATTCCAAAACTGATTCCCATAATCATAATAATGAATTCTCCTTTCTAAAATTGAATGAGGTGTTTGTATGAAAAAAATGTTTGAATCTTTCCGGTCCTTAAAATGGACAAATTTTGTTTTTCTCACGATCGCAGGTGTGATAAACGCCTTTGGCGTAGTCATGTTTTTGGCGCCGGTGAAGCTGTACGACAGCGGGATCTCCGGAACCTCCATGCTGATCTCGCAGGAGACACCGGCATGGTGCAGTCTTTCGCTCATCCTGATCCTGTTAAATATTCCGATCTTTTTAGTCGGACTGAAGCGGGAAGGATGGCATTTTACAATTTATTCCATCTATGTGGTGTTAATCTATTCCTTCGTCGCATGGATCATCACCGACATTCTGCCGGTTGATGTCAGCATTGTTTCCCCGCTTGCCGGCTCGGATCTGTTTCTGTGCGCCATATTCGGCGGGATCATATCAGGCTGCGGGAGCGGTTTGGCTGTCAGGTTCGGTGGCGCCATTGACGGAATTGATGTCATTGCCGTCATGTTTGCAAAGAGAGTCGGACTCAGCATCGGCAGCTTCGTGATGATCTATAATGTCATACTATACATAATATGCGGCATTGTCGTCGGAAGCTGGATCCTGCCGCTGTATTCCATTGTGACTTATGCTGCAGCTTCCAAAACGATAGACTTCCTCGTGGAAGGCTTTGACAGATCCAAGGCGGCGTTTATTATTACCACCAGAGCTGAGGATGTCTGCAAAGCTCTGTCGGAAACATTCGAAAATGGTATTACCACCATCAACGCCAAGGGATATTATTCGGATTCCGACAAAACGATGATCTATTTTGTGGTTAACCGTTTTCAGATAGGACGGATGAAAAATCTTGTTCATGATATCGATCCCAAGGCGTATATTGCGATCAACGAGGTGGCAGATATTTTTCCTGCAAACCTTGAACGCTAAGTTGCCGCTTAAGGTCAGGGCAGTTCTTCCCGCGAGGCAGTGTCTGCCGTTCCCTGTATTTTGCGCTTGTTCCTGATGTAGGTTTCCAACAGATCTGCGGTGCCTTCGATGCCGAGGCGGCTGCTGTTGACGCACAGATCATATGTGCGGGAATCTCCCCATCTGTCAGCACAAAAATAGTTGTGATATTTTTTCCGATACTGGTCATGGCGCTGCATTTTGTGGAGCGCCTCTTTCTCTGTAAGATGATAGAGGTTCCTGATGCGGGCGCACTTGATTTCGGGATCGCCCACAATAAAGAAGGATACGAGCCCCGGGAACTGCTGCAGGACCGTTTCGGCACATCTGCCCACCACGACGAAGGATTCTCCGTCCTCCGCCTTTCTCTTCAGGTATTCAAACTGCAGACAGGCAACGCTGACCTCGGCGGAGCTTGAGTAGCCGTTCTCATTTCGGGACAGAAAGAGCCTGCGCGGTTTCTCGTCGTATCTGTGCAAAACAGCAGAGTCCAGTTCTTGCTCATGTGCAATCTCGTCTAACAGATTGTGATCGTAGAGCTTCAGGTTAAGACGGTCTGCCAGGCAGGCGGCGATCTCGTGTCCGCCGCTGCCAAATTCACGTCCTACAGAAACGATTAATTGTTGATTCATAACATTCTCCTTTCAAAAATATCGAATATAAATGCAGATCATAGAGATCGCTACGACCAGAATGGTTGCGGGAGCAGAGTATTTGCAGTATGCTCCCCAGCCGATCGGGTGTCCCTCGCGGGAGGAGACGGAAATACCGACAACATTCGCGGAAGCGCCGATGGGCGTTGCCGAACCTCCGATATCAGTTCCCATGGACAGTGTCCAAGCAAGCATGGAAAGGTCTGCACCCTGTACGGCAGACAGGCTCTTGATCACGGGGAGCATGGTTGCGGCAAAGGGAATGTTGTCGATGAACGCACTGGCGACAGCAGATATCCACAGGATGATCGCTGCCATCAGCATGGTGTTGGAGCCGCTTGCCTTGCTGATAAAAGAGGCAATGATCTTAAGCACACCTGTCTGTTCAAGACCGCTTACCACAACAAACAATCCGATAAAGAACAGCAGTGTTTTGTAATCGACTTTCCGTAACAGTTCTTTGGCATGTCTGTGCTGGATCAGCAGAGTCAGCACTGCGATCAATACACCTATGGAGGAAACTGTCAGTCCTGTGATGGCGTGGGTGACAAGCAGGATCACAGCAATGGCAAAGACGGCAGTGCTTGACAGAAATTCCTTTCGGTCGGTAATTGCTTCGGCAGGATCGGGATAATGCTCTGCAGACGTTGCTGTTTTGCCGGAAGCAGCAAGTTCTTTGTGAAAGCAGAGGTAAAAATAAACCACAGTTACGATCAGAGAAACTCCTGCCATGACTCCGGTGTTTGATAAGAAGTCTCCAAAGGTCAGACCAAGTGAAGTGCCGATGATAATGTTCGGTGGATCTCCGCACATGGTGGCTGATCCGCCGAGATTCGCACAAAAAATTTCGGACAGGATCATCGGGACAGGGTTACAGTGTAACAGATGGCACAGTTCTACAGTGACCGCTGACAGAAAGAGGATTACCGTGATACTGTCAATGAACATGGACAGAAAAGCTGACATAATCATGAAGGTAAGAAAGATGGGAACCGGCCGGTAATGGACCATGCCGGCAAGCTGCAAGCAGAGCCAACGGAAGAAACCCGCTTTTCCAAGTCCTTCTACCATGATCATCATGCCGGCGATAAAGAGAATCGTTTCCCAGTTGATTCCTGTGGAGCCTTCGGAAGCTGCGTTTCCCGTATACCAGAAGCCGGGTTGAAAAAGGCTGTGGATGCTCAATGTGTTTATGACAGCGTCCATGCTTTTCATGCAGAAGCCGAATACCAGGATCAGCATAAGAGCGCCGCAGCCGAGTGTAATGTAATGACGTTCCAATTTTTCGGATATGATCAATGCAAACATAGCCAGAAAAATTACAACGGCAAGAATCTGTGATATCATAATCAAAGTCCTCCCTTTTTTCGTTTGTTTGTACGCAAAAAAGACAGGCACACCAAAATAAGGCATCATTCACTTCGTTTGTGAAAGATACCGGGATTTGTTATGTATGCCTGTGAGTGATATGATTATGAAATTTTTTTGCGTCCGTCCGTATCCTGCATAAATGTCAGTATGCGGATGAGGCCGCAGGTGTGACTGCAGATGTAATGACAGACTCCTTTTATGGAACATTTGGACACGAATGGAAGCAGTGTCAGAACCAGAAGTGTATAAAGAAGCGTGCTCCGTTCAACGCCGGATTGACGGCTGAGACGGCTGACAGAATTCTCAATGGAAACGGTAAGGCGGGAAAAGGTTTCCTGCCTGCCTAAAAGTGCCGATTCCTCAGAGAGCATTCCGGATTCTTCATAAGAAAGGGTGGACTGAGCCGGGGCATATTGCTGCACGGTCTGATATAGCTGTATTCCATGACCTGTAAGGGGAATCATGAGAATACATATTATGATAAAGAAATTCCTGAGTATACGGTTGATTCTCATGACAGTCCTCCTTTCTTTTCAGTATTTTGGATTCAATATAATCTTTTTCTTTTGAACTGTCAATATCATATTGATGATGGATTTGTGTTGTAGATTTGCGAAAACAGGAAAAGTTTGAACGATATTCAAGAATTTTGTTGACAGGTAATACGAACGGAGTTATATTGAGTCTGTTCCTGTTTTTTTGAACGATGTTCAATGAATGGAAATACATAAAAACAGATACTAAAACATATGTTTTTTGGTGTGGGTTTCTTTTGGGGTGAGGATGGATGAAAAAATGTGAGGAACGGACAGAAGGGAAGAAAACGGAGATCATATCCGCGGCATTGAAACTGTTTCTGGAAAGCGGATATGAAGGGACTTCCATACGCATGATTGCTGCCGATGCAGGTTGTGAAGTCGGGCTGTGTTATTACTATTTTAAGAATAAAGATGAATTGTTTTCCAAAGCAATGGAATTGTTTTTTGAGCATTATCAGAAGGAAGCCGACAGAATTGTGCAGAGAGGATGGCGCGATCCTTTTAATATGATGCGCTGTTTCTGGTATTGGCTGCTGGAACAGGAACAGGACTTCAGAGAGCGGTATGAAGACAGGATCCACTGGACTGTACACTGGGCGATCAGAGAGCAGACGCTCATTCTGTTAGAGCCCCGCGTTGAACAGATGATAGAGATATTACAGCACTATGGTGCGAAGCTGGAACTTGATAAGCGGATTACCACCATGTATTTGTCGCATGGCGTTGGAAGTATGATCCTGCATGACGGAGCGCATATCATGACGGATCAGAAGATGATCTGGGAGATCAGGAGAGGAATCAATCTGCTCATGGGATTGACGCCGGATTCTGCGGATCTGGTATTTCCGAATACTGCGCAGCTTTCGGATATCCCGGCTTTTATGGGAATGATGGAGCTGGTAAAGGACAGCTTTCCGGGATTTGAGGAGGTGCAGTTCTGTGAGATGCTTTCGGAGCGCATCGAACAGAAAGAGGTTTATGTGATTGCATACCATGGCAGGATCGTGGGCGGTGTGATCTTTTCCAAAGAGAGAAAAGAGATAGACTTTCTGGCTGTAGCGCCGGACTGCAGGAAAAAGAAACTGGCGGCGAGACTGCTCATTACAGCACTGGGACAATTTGAGGCGGGAGAGCATGTGACGGTGATCACTTACCGGTCGGGTGACGCTGCGGGAAGAGCAGCGAGGGAGTTTTATCACAGGATGGGTTTTATCGAGGAAGAACTCGTGGTAGTATTTGACTATCCGTGTGCAAGGCTCGGAATTGACGCGCCGGGGCGATGGGATATTTTTAATTGAAAGTTTTTGGGGAGATGTCGCGCTGTGGGACAGGTGGTTAAACAGAAGCGTGGCACGGGAGGAGAATATGGAACTGCGGGAGATTCGGGAAAAGGAATATACAGAGGCGCTTGCAATTGCGTGGGAAGTGTTCCTTGCGTATGAGGCGCCCGATTATGACGAACAGGGTGTGCAAGAGTTTTATCGGAGTATACATGATCCGCAGTATGTGGGGCAGCTTCAATGCTACGGCGCATTCCTTGACGGACAGATTGTGGGGATGATTGCTACGAGAAATGACGGAGATCACATCGCATTGTTTTTTGTGAAAAGTGATCATCATCGGAAGGGGATCGGAAGGCGTCTGTTTGAACTGGCGGCGGGAGACAATGTGTCAGGTACAATGACTGTCAACGCATCGCCTTTTGCCGTGGAAATCTATCGGAGACTTGGGTTTCGGGCTGTCGGGGAGGAATGTACTGTGTCGGGTCTTACATTTACGCCGATGGAATGTGATGTGGATCAGATGTTTGATCATGCGTTTTTCAGACAGATGGCCCAGAATCATGTTTTTCAATTAGAGGAACGAAAAAAAGCGGCAGCTTTGTTTGAAGGATGGAATGAGACTTTGATCTGGTCCTGCCTGCAGGGAGTGATGGGCGATATTTATGCGGACTCGGAGAGAAACCCTGCTTCGGCAGTCGCGGTGATAGGAGATTTCTGCTTTCTGGCCGGAGAGCCGGACGAGAGGATTCTTACCTGTTTTGAGGAAAACGGAATGTTTTCAGATAGATTTTTTGTCATGGTTCCTCAGAATGAAAGCTGGGCGGCAATGGTGCGTGAACGCCTTGGGGAGAGAGCAAGACAGGTGGAACGATACGCGTTTAAGAAAGAGCCGGATGTTTTTGACCGGGAGAAACTGGAAATGGTGGTGTCGGGACTGTCTCCGAAATATCATCTTCGACTGATTGACGGGGAACTGTTTGAACGCTGCCTAAATACGAGGTGGAGCAGGGATCTTGTGTCTGTATTTCCGGAGTATGGATTCTATGAGAAACACGGCCTTGGAGTGCTTTTGCTGCAGGGAGAGGAGATCCTGTCGGGTGCTTCCTCTTACACAGCTTACAATGGTGGAATTGAGATAGAGATTGATACCAGAGAGGACTGCAGGCGCAGAGGATTTGCTTACATATGCGGTGCAAAACTGATCTTAGAGTGCCTGAAGCGCGGGCTGTATCCGAGCTGGGATGCACAGAATAAATGGTCTGTCGCATTGGCGGAGAAGCTGGGATATCATTTCGATTATGCCTATCAGGCGTTTGAGATCAGTCCGTTATAGTGTATCAGGTTTCGGACGGCAGGATGACGGGAGGCTGGCAGATATGGAAGTGCTTGACATTGTAGATGAACAGGGCAGACCGACGGGGCAGACGGTGG
The DNA here is from genome assembly GCA_946061355.1 of uncultured bacterium. Taxonomy (GTDB): domain Bacteria; phylum Bacillota; class Clostridia; order Lachnospirales; family Lachnospiraceae; genus VSOB01. The sequence goes on from CAMGRE010000099.1 coordinate 8,267, forward strand.
ATAGGAGCAAGGCTCACGCGGAAGGGATTCTTCACCGTACAGCACATGTATGGATCCTGCGCAAAAGGGAGGGAGGCGTCCAGATCCTGCTGCAGAAGCGCAGCAGCAACAAGGATTCCCATCCCGGCGTCTATGACATTTCCAGCGCAGGACATATTCCTGCGGGAGTGGATTATATCCCGTCGGCACTCAGGGAATTGGAAGAGGAACTGGGCGTATCGGCGAAGGCGGATGAACTTACGCTGTGCGGGCAGAGAAGAATCCTCTATGATGAAGTCTTCCACGGGAAACAATTTGTTGACAATCAGGTCAGCAATGTATATATTTTATGGCTGGACAGAGAGCCGGAAGAGTTTGTGCTGCAGGCAGAGGAAGTGTCGGAGGTCAGATGGTTTGATCTGGAGGAGTGCATGCGGCTGGTAGAGCATTCCCTGATCCAAAGCTGCATTGCCATGGAAGAACTTCTGATGGTAGAGCGCGGAATCGGGCTTGCGCAGTTTGAGTAAATGAGGAATGAAAAAAATGGAACAGGCAAAAAAGACAGGGCTGCGTCACAAACTGTTTGGTGACAAAGCCTTTTATGTGATGGTGCTCGGAATTGCGGTGCCTATTATGATACAGAACGGTATCACGAATTTTGTGAATCTGCTGGATAATATTATGATCGGGCAGGTCGGAACGGAGCAGATGTCCGGTGTGGCGATCGTCAATCAGCTTTTGATGGTTTACAGCCTCTGCATTTTCGGAGGAGTTTCCGGTGCCGGAATTTTTACGGCACAGTATTTCGGACAAAACAATGTGGAAGGAGTACGCTATACGGTTCGATTTAAGCTGTGGATGGTTTTTATCATTACAGTGGGAACGATAGCGCTTTTTCTGACCTCCGGTCAAAATCTGATCGGTATGTATCTGCAGGGCGAGGG
>CAMGRE010000100.1 GCA_946061355.1 uncultured bacterium
AATCTGGTGTTATACCGGAGAAGTGCGGGAACCCTGTCCTCCGACAAGCTGGAGGCGGTGAGGAGAATCTGGTATTTATACCGGAAAGTGGAGAATCTGGGACTTCTGTACAGTGCGTACAATTTTGTGTTTTATGCGATTCGCGCCGTGCTTCGCAGAGTCTGAGGAGAGTTAGGGAAAAATGAAAAAACTGGAAAGCTATAAAAGACTGATACTGATCGCCATGTCATCCATCTGTCTCGCGTTGCAGCTTGGAGTCTATGCGCTGTTCTGGTACGGATATTACAGCCAGAGGATGTACCTGAAATTCTATTTTAAGGGACATATCCTGATGCTGTTTGTTTATCTGGTGCTGCTGTTCTTTTTTTCGCAGATGTACGGCGGGATGAAGATCGGTTATCTGCGCGCCGGAGAAGTCATGTTTTCGCAGGCATTTTCCATCGTCTGCGTCAATGCGATCACATATCTTCAGATGTGTCTGATGGTCCGCGGTTTCCTTGATGTCAGACCGCTCTTTTATATGACTTTGGCACAGATGCTGGTGATCGTTCTGTGGACGTTTGCGGGATCGGGAATTTACCGGAGGATCTTTTCTCCCAGGAACCTTTTACTGGTCCACGGAGACAGACCGGTGGAATATATTGTTGAGAAATTTGCTACCAGGAAGGATAAGTACCGGGTGGCAAACAGCGTTCACTTCGATGTCGGGATCGAACAGATCTGCCGTGCCGTAGAAGAGAAGTATGACGCGGTGGTATTGTGGGATATTCCGGTGGATATCCGCAATAAGATCTACAAATTCTGTTTCGGAAAAGGGATCCGGGTGTATATCATGCCGAAGATTCCGGATATCCTGATCAAAGGAGCGGATCAGCTGCATCTGTTTGACACGCCGATTCTGCTGACCAGGGAATATGTACTCAGTGTGGAGCAGCGCATGGCAAAGCGTATGATTGATTTGGTGTGCGCGCTGATCCTGTGTGTCATTTCATCGCCGATCGTGCTCGTCACGGCGATTGCGATCAAGCTGTATGACGGAGGACCGGTCCTGTATAAACAGGTGCGGTGTACCAGGGATATGAAGGAGTTCTATATCCTGAAATTCCGCAGCATGAAGGTGGATGCGGAGAAGGACGGTGTGGCGAGGCTTGCTTCCAAGAATGATGACAGGATCACGCCGATCGGAAAATTCATCCGTATGGTACGCATTGATGAACTGCCTCAGCTGTTTAATATCCTGAAGGGTGAGATGACATTCATCGGACCCAGACCGGAGAGGCCGGAGATCATCAAACAGTATCTGGAGGATATGCCGGAGTTCGTTTACCGGACCAAGGTGAAAGCAGGACTTGCAGGGTATGCCCAGGTATATGGCAAGTATAACACGACGCCTTATGACAAGCTGAAACTGGATCTGTTTTATATCGAGAACTATTCCGTATGGCTGGATATCAAGCTGATGCTTCTGACCTTAAAGATCCTGTTTAAGCCGGAGAGTACGGAGGGCGTGGAAAGCTCCCAGACGACGGCGCTGAAGAAATAGGGATGTGCATGGCGCCAGAGAGTGGCGTTTTTAGAAATAGAGAAAAGGAAAGCGTATGACAGAGAGAGAATGGAGAGACAGAGGCGCGGATCTTAAGCTGATGTCGCTTTTGCTGATCAAACGAATCTGGATCGTGATATTGGGAACCGCCCTGGGCGCAGCGGTCTGCGGTGGGATCTATTTCCTGTGTCATGTGGTGTATGCGCCGGCAAGGGAGTATGAGGCGGTGTCCAAGCTGTATCTCACCTTCGCAGCGGAGGATGACGGCGATGCCTATCAGTATTATAACGGATATACGTGGAATGATCTGATGGGAACAGAACCGATCCTTGACTATGCCATGGGGCAGCTGACAGATGTGTCAGAACTTACGAGAGAAGAGGTAAAGAAAGCGGTGACGGCAGATATCCTGTCGGATATCCGGGTGCTCACAGTGACGGTCCGCACACATGACCAGGCGCTGACGGAGCGGATCATCCGTGCTGAGGAAGCGTCGCTTCTTCATTTTGCGGAAACGATGGTGGAGTTTGATCAGATCGAGGTGATCGACCACGGTGTCAGCTCCCTTGTGGTTGTGGAAAGTCAGACGAAGCGTGCGGTACTGCTTGGCGCGGCGCTGGGACTTTTTCTGACGCTGTTTGGAATGTGGATCTATGTGATACTCGATGATGCCGTTTATGTACCGGCGCAAGTTGAGGAGCGTTTCGGTTGTCCTGTCCTGGGCGTGGAGCTGCGGCGTGACAAAGGGTGGCGCAGGCAGGAGCTGGAAGCAAATGTGTCATACAGGGCAGGAAACAATCCTGTCTGGATGGATGTGAGTCTGACGGATGCGGATGTGCTGACGGACTACGATGCGCTTCGAAACAGTTCCGGCGTGATTCTGCGGATCCCTTACGGGAAGAAGACCGGAATGTTGACTGAGAGCCTGATCCGGGATCTTGAGATACAGGAATGCAAACTTGCGGGAGCCGTGATCACAGATTGTGATGACAGATTGTTTCATGCCTATTACGCAGGCAGGAGGAAAGGATAAACATGACACTTGAACTGCTGGTATCTGCGGTGAATGCGGATCCTTCCGGGCTGATTCAAAAGATGAATATCCATTCCGATGCGGTTCTGATCAACCAATGTGACCATGTGGGGTATGAGGAACTGCCCGTCGACGGTTGGAAGGTCAGAGTATGGTCTTTGCAGGAGAAAGGTGTCGGACTCAGCCGGAATAACGCTCTCCTTCGTGCAGAGGGCGACATCTGCCTGTTTTCCGATGAGGATATCGTGTATGATGATGATTATCGTCAGAAGGTACTGGCGGAATTCGCGTCCCATCCGGAAGCGGATATGTTGTTGTTTAACGTGGATGTGTGTGAAGCGAGGCGCACCTATCACACGGAGCGCTACGGCAGGGTGAGACAGTATAACTGCGGCAGGTATCCGGCGTACAGCTTTGCGCTCAAAACGGAACTGATGCACAAAAAGAATCTTACCTATTCACTTCTGTTTGGTGGCGGCGCAAAATACAGCAACGGCGAGGACAGTCTTTTTATCAGGGACTGTATCAGAAGTGGCCTGAAGGTATACAGAACTCCGGTCACGATCGGCCACGAGGAGGAACGGGAATCCACCTGGTTTTCCGGTTATCATGAGAAGTTCTTTTTTGACAGAGGAGTGCTGTATGAGTTCCTGTATGGAAGCTTAGCAAAGCCGATCGCTCTTCAGTTCCTGATCAGACATCGGAAGACGATGTGCGGCGAGATTCCGGTCGGACGGGCGTATGCGCTGATGTGTGAGGGATTGAAGGAAGCAAGGAAACGATAGACAGGGAATACAATGGCGGTTTATATCATATTGACGGCACTGACGGTCGCGATGGCGTGTCTGGTGCAAAAGCCCGTCTGCGGCGGGAAGAATACGGATGACGATAAGAAGCGTATGGGGATCGTCAGAACACGGTTTACCAGAGGACAGCTCTGTAATGTTGTGTGTCTGACAGGAATTTTTACGCTTCTTTTTGCAGTATCCGCATGCCGTTATCAGGTGGGAAACGATTACACGCGATATGAGGAATTCTTCCATCTGATTCCGTTAAAGCAGGTGGTTCCTACAGAGTTTGGTTTTAATCAGATCGTTCTTTTTATGCAGTTTCTGTTCGGGATCAATACGAAGCTTACGATATTTGCACTGTTCGCTTTTGTGACGGTTTTCTTTATGGTGAAGGCAGTCTATGACCAGAGTGAGAACTTTCTTTTTTCGTTCTTTCTGTTTATGACGCTGAGCTATTATTTCCAGAGCCTGAACACGGTGCGCTATTATCTGGCATGGGCTGTGGCAGTGTTCTCCATGAAATATGTGCTGAAGAAACAGTATGGGAGATTTATCCTGCTGATCCTGTTTACTGCCACGATACACAAGTCGGTGCTTCTGGTGATACCGGTGTATCTTCTGGCGAACCTCAAATGGAAACGCTGGCAGTTATTCCTGCTTGCAGCGGTATCGGCGAGCGGGATTTTTCTCAAGGATCTGTATCTGAAGGCGGTCGTGCTGCTGTATCCAAGCTATGAGAATACCTCGTATCTGGACGGCGGAACATCGGTGATCAATATTGTGCGTATTATCGGGGTGCTCCTGTTTACTCTGATCTACTACAGGCAGGCGGTCGCACAGGATGAGCAGAATCGCTTTTATTTTCATCTAAATATTTTTGCGCTGCTCTTATACTTGTGTGGTTCTTTTATTCCCGAGATCTCCAGAGTGGGATACTATATGACGGCAGGACACATTTTCCTGCTGCCGTCCGTGATCGCTAAGATAGAGGATCAGAAGCAGCGGCGTTTCTGGACGGTGGTGATCGTGTTGGCGGCAGTGCTCTATTTCGGAATCTTTCTGATCAAGGCGCAGGATTTGCTCGTGCGGATCGTGCCCTATCATACGTGGATATTTGACTATGCGGCATAACTGGGAAGGCGTTTGGCAGTTATCGTGCGGCAAAATAGCGGGAAGGCGATAATCCCGCAGCAATAAAGAGGATAGCAGATGAAGACAATCCGGTTCAGCATCATTGTAGTCTGCCTGAATGCAGGCGATAAGCTTAGTAAGACGGTGGAGAGCATTCTCACACAGACATATCAGAACATTGAGATTATCGTGAAGGACGGCATGTCCACGGACGGGTCGGTGGAGAGACTTCCGGAGGATCCGCGCATCCGTATTCTTCGTCAGAAGGATACGGGAATTTATGATGCCATGAATCAGGGGATCGGTATGGCGGAGGGCGATTATCTGCTCTTTTTAAACTGCGGCGATTATTTCCATGACCATAAAGTGTTGGAAAAGGTCAATGCCTGGATTGCTACGGATAAATATGCTTCTGAAATATATTACGGCGATATTTTCAATAGACTGAACGGGGCGAGGATCGCATCGAACCCCGTGATCAATGATTTTGCATGTTACCGTAACGTTCCCTGTCATCAGGCGTGTTTCTATTCCGGGGAACTGATGAAGAAGCGACAGTATCGTCCGGAATACAGAGTGCGTGCTGATTATGAGCATTTTCTGTGGAGCTATTTTCAGGGCGGGGTACAGCCTGTCTATATGGATATCTGTATCTGTTCCTATGAGGGCGGCGGGTATTCGGAGACGGCAGAGAATCGCAAACGTTCCGAGCGGGAGCGCCGTGAGATCATGGATCAGTATATGACGAAGGCGCAGATTAAGAAGTATGACCTGCTCATGAAGGTTTCGATGGCGTCCCTTCGGACCAAAATCGCGGAGAATCCCCGTCTGTCCGGGGCTTATAACAAGCTCAAGGAAATGGTGTATCGAGGAAAGAAGAAATGAGAGTACTTTGGCTGTGTAATATTATGCTGCCGGTGATCGCACAGGCGCTTGGACGGGAGTCGAGCAACAAAGAGGGCTGGCTTGCCGGACTGTCAGACAGGATCCTGGCAGAGAGCCGGAATAATGAGATTGAGCTGGGAGTCTGCTTTCCTGTGGCAGCGGATGAGAAAACTCTTCGAGGGAAAGTGCAGACCATTTCGTACTATGGATTTCCAGAGGATACGGTGCATCCGGAACGGTATGATTCTCATCTGGAACAGGATCTGCAGGAGATCCTTGAGGATTTTAAACCTGATGTGGTTCACTGTTTCGGTACGGAGTATCCGCATACACTTGCCATGACCAGGGCGTGGAACCGTCCGGAGAGGACACTCATCGGGATACAGGGGCTGTGCTTCGTCTATGCGGATCATTATATGGCGGATCTGCCGCTTTCCGTACAGAACGGGCGTACCTTCCGGGATGTTGTCAAGTGTGATGATCTGCGTAAACAGCAGCAGAAATTCCGGGAGAGGGGCGCTTATGAGAAAGAGGCGCTGGAGAATACGCTGCATGTGACGGGCAGGACGCGGTGGGATCAATACTGGACGAACGAAGTCAATCCCGATGCGCGGTACCATTTTATGAATGAGACGCTGCGCGCCAATTTCTATGGGAAAAAATGGGAATTGGAGAAGTGCCGTCGTCACAGTATTTTCTTAAGCCAGGGAAATTATCCGATCAAAGGGCTTCACTATATGCTGGGAGCAATGCCGGAGATCCTGAAACAGTATCCGGATGCGCATGTTTACGTGGCGGGGGATGAGATCACCCGCTTTGGAACGCTCAGGGAAAAGATTAAGATATCGGGTTACGGAGCTTATCTGCGCAGACTGATCGGCAGGAATCATCTGTCGGATCATGTCACCTTCCTCGGCAGACTGAATGCGGAGCAGATGCTCGCGCAGTATCTGCAGAGCAATGTGTTTGTCTCACCCTCTTCCATTGAGAATTCCCCGAATTCTGTCGGGGAGGCGATGTTACTCGGCATGCCGGTGATCAGCTCCGACGTGGGCGGCGTCCGGGATATGTTGGAGGACGGCGGGGAAGGGTGGCTCTATGACACTTCCGATGTGGACAGGCTTGCGGGACTCGTCTGTCACGTGTTTGCACAGGAGAATGAGAGCGAGGTCATGGGAGTGGCTGCCGCGGCGGCGGCTCATGCGGGGCGTACGCATGATCCCGATGTGAATTACACCCGTCTCATGGAGATTTATCATGAAATTAACGTTTGTGTCTAATTATATCAACCATCACCAGATTCCGATGTCAAATGAATTGTACCGCGCATTGGGAGCGGACTATACTTTTGTCCAGACGGAGCCCATGGCGGAAGAGAGAAAGGCGATGGGCTGGGGGATCACGGGGGAAACGATTCCCTATCTCAAGTGTTATTATGAGGAGCCGGAGGCATGCAGGCAGTTGATCCTAACCAGTGACATCGTGATCTTTGGCGGCGTGGAGGATGAGCGCTATATCGAGGAGCGGCTTGCTTCCGGGCGGCCTGTGATCCGTTACAGTGAGAGATTGTACCGGGAGGGACAGTGGAAGGCGGTTTCTCCGAGAGGACTGATCAGGAAATATAAGGATCACACCAGATACCGGAACAAAGAGGTGTATCTGCTCTGCTCCGGCGCTTATGTCGCATCGGATTTCCATATTGTCAGGGCATATCCCGGCAAAATGCTCAAATGGGGATACTTCACGGAGACGAAGCAGTACGATTTGGATACGCTGTTTGGTTCCAAGGGAAGTGTCGCGGGCGGCGCGGAAGGCAGCACGTCAGGCAGCGTCACCGGCGGCGCCACAGGCAGCGCGTCGCGTGTGCCGGAGATCCTGTTTGCGGGACGTTTCCTGCCGCTCAAACATCCGGAGTATGCGGTAGAACTTGCCGCACATCTTAAAGAACAGGGATTGCCCTTTCATCTCACGATGGTGGGCGGCGGGGAACTGGAGGAAGAACTGCACAGGATGGTTTCCGACAGGGGACTTGACAACTGTGTCACTTTCACGGGTTACCGGAAGCCGCAGGAGGTTCGTATTTTTATGGAGAAGGCAGATATTTTCCTGATGACGAGCAATTACCTGGAGGGCTGGGGCGCTGTGATCAATGAGGCCATGAACAGCGGCTGCGCAGTCATTGCCGACGCCAAGATCGGAGCTGTGCCCTTCTTACTGCGCCATGAACAAAACGGCATGGTGTACCGGGACGGCAATATGGCGGAGTTCCTGATATACGGGGAGCAGCTTGTGAGAGACCGGGAGCTGTGCCGGAGACTCGGACAGAATGCATATGACACGATTGTCAGATTATGGAATCCGGCCAATGCATCTAAGGCGCTTCTTGATTTTGCCGAAGGGATCCTGAAACATGAGTGGCGGGTGCAGGACGAAGGTCCCTGCAGTCCGGCTCTTGTCATTTCACCGGGAAAAGGGTATTCTTATACGAGAAAAACGGATGAGCAGGCAAAATAGATAAGTGAGCATAACAGATGAACAAACGTATTTATGTGTGTCACACGTATTATCACGTGTATGTGACCTTTTTAAAAGAATTTGAACTGCAGCGTGCCGGTCATGATTTGGGAGAAGCCGACATCATTCTGAGCACGATCTCGACGGATTTTGAGAATCTGAAGGAACGTCTGGAGCGCTCCGGCGTGTTCGGATGCGTCTATATGATGGACGAGAAGAAGGATGAATTCTTCCCGGAGCTGGCAGAATATAAGAAGGACAGGGGCAATATCCTGTTCAATCTTCCTCAGCGGATCATCTATACCAAAAAGAGGGCAAAGCTGCTGGCGCCGTATGTGCCGGTGGATTTCAGGGCATATGAGGATATCTATGTCTTCTGCGACAGCGATCCGATCGGCTATTACCTGAATTGGAAGCACATTTACTATCATGCCATGGAGGACGGGCTTGACTGCCTTAAAATACTGGATGCCGCCCATTATGACAACAGGGGGCATTTCAAGGTGAAGCGGTGGATGTCGGAGCATAATCTGATCTTTATCCAGAACGGCTACGGTAAATATTGCCTGGACATGGAGATCAACGATGAGTCCTGCCTGAAATATCACTGTCCGAAATATAAGGTGGTGCCGCGTCATCCGCTGGAGAAGCAGCTCACTTCGGAGCAGAAATCGATCATGGTGCATGCTTTTATCGAGGATGCTGACAGTTTCTTAAGATCTCTGGAGGAGAAGGGGCAGGGAGACTGTACGCTCTTCCTGACGATGCCGCATCCGCAGTCGGAGGAGGCCAGAAAGCAGATCTGCAATGATATCATTGCACAATACTGTCAGGGGTGTCATGTGATTATCAAGCCTCACCCGAGAGACTTGCTCGATTATGCGTCGCTGCGTCCGGACTGTACGGTCATCAAGGGAAAATTTCCTGTTGAGGTGCTCAACTTTGTGGAAGGCGTCCATTTCAAACGGGCGATTTCCATTGTGACCACGGCGCTCGACACGATCGAGTTCGCGGATGAGAAGATCAATCTCGGCGAGGATTTCTGGGATAAGTATGAGGACCCGGACAAACATAAATACAACAAGGCGATCGAAAAATC
>CAMGRE010000101.1 GCA_946061355.1 uncultured bacterium
CCGGTGGAAACCGTATGAGGAAAAGGGGTGTCAGATTATTCCCGTGCCGAAGGGAGCGCACGGAGTGAATCTGCAGGAAGCAATGAAACTGTTAGGGGAGAAGGGTATCGACAGTATCTATCTTGAGGGAGGCAGTGAACTCCATGCATCCGCCCTGGAAGCCGGGCTTGTGCAGGAGATTCATACTTATATCGCACCGAAGCTGTTCGGCGGAAAAGATGCGAGGACTCCGGTGGCGGGTGAGGGAGTGGCGCTGCCCTCGCAGGCCTATCGGATGGAGGTTATGCAGATTGAGCGTATCGGAGAAGATATCCTGATCAGGAGCAGGGTTCTTCCCAGGGAGGAAAAATTATGTTCACAGGAATCATAGAAGAGGTCGGACAGATTCAGTCGGTCAGCAAAAACAGGGTGTCAGCAGCTTTTGCCATAAAAGCAAACAGCATTCTGCAGGATGTCGCGGTGGGGGACAGCATTGCGGTGAACGGGATCTGCCTCACCGTCACCGGATATACGAAGGACAGTTTTACGGTGGATATGATGCACGAAACCTTTGACCGAACATGTGCAAACGTATGGAAAAGAGGCACCAAAGTCAATCTCGAGCGCGCCATGGCAGCAGGCGGACGTTTTGGCGGTCATATCGTGTCAGGACATATCGACGGCACAGGCACGATCAGCGGGATCAGACAGGATGATAATGCGGTGTGGTATGAGATCACGGCTGATCCGCGCATTCTCCGGTATGTGGTGGAGAAGGGCTCCATCGCCATAGACGGCATCAGCCTGACGGTTGCATCCGTAGGCAAGGATCGTTTTTCTGTATCAACCATTCCGCACACAAGAAATGTGACAACATTGTCGGAAAGAAAAGCGGGAGACAAGGTGAATCTGGAGAATGACATTGTCGGGAAATATGTGGAGAGGTTTCTTACGGGCGACCGGAAGGAATCGGTGGCTGCCGGTGTGACAATAGGCGGCGGTGCGTCGGGCTGTGAGGGAATCGGCAGGGCAGCAGGCGGCAGCCGCGTGACGAAGCAGCTGTTGGCAGAAAATGGATTCTTATAAAGGAGGGATATTTATGAAAGGATTTGGTACGGTGGAGCAGGCGCTTGAGGAGCTGAGAGCCGGGCGCATCATTATGGTCACTGACGATGAGGATCGTGAAAATGAGGGAGATTTCATCTGCGCCGCAGAGTTTGCGGATCAGGCAAATGTGAATTTCATGGCATCAGTAGCAAAGGGGCTGATCTGTATGCCCATGAGCGAGGCTTTTTGCAGGAAGCTTCAGTTTCCGCAGATGGTCATGGAGAATACGGATAACCACGAGACGGCGTTTACCGTATCCATTGATTATGTGGGGACGACAACAGGCATCTCGGCGGCGGAGCGGAGCATGACCGCGATGCGGTGTGTGGCAGAGGATGCAAAGCCGGAAGACTTCAGGCGTCCGGGACATATGTTCCCGCTGCTTGCCAAAAAGAACGGTGTGCTGGAGCGAAACGGTCACACGGAGGCAACGGTGGATCTGCTGCGCCTTGCGGGATTGAAAGAATGCGGTCTGTGCTGTGAGATCATGCGCGAGGACGGAACCATGATGCGGACTTCGGAACTTTTAAAGCTGGCAGAAGAGAAGGGACTTGTGTGCATTACGATCAAAGCTCTGCAGGAGTATCGGAAACGCCATGACAAGCTGGTACACTGCGAGACCGTCACAAAGCTTCCTACAAAATACGGAAACTTTATGGCATATGCCTATATCAATGAATTGAACGGAGAGCATCATGTCGCACTCGTAAAAGGTGAGATCGGCGATGGCGAGGATCTGCTGTGCCGTGTTCATTCGGAATGCCTGACGGGGGATGCGTTCGGTTCCCTCAAATGTGACTGCGGCGAGCAGCTTGCAAATGCCATGAAGCAAATTGAAAAAGAGGGCAGAGGGATTCTATTGTACATGCGCCAGGAGGGCAGAGGGATCGGTCTGGTAAATAAGCTGAAAGCGTATGCACTGCAAGATCAGGGCCTGGATACGCTGGAGGCTAATCTTGCGCTCGGCTTTAAGGGGGATGAGAGAGAGTATTATATCGGTGCGCAGATCCTTGCGGATATTGGGGCGAAATCCCTACGCCTGCTCACGAACAATCCGGATAAGGTCTATGAACTTTCCGATTACGGCATGGAGATTAGAGAGCGCGTGCCGATCGAGATCGAGCCGACGGAGTATGATCTGTTCTATCTGCAGACTAAGAAAAAGAAAATGCGGCATATGTTGAAAGTACAGTAGGTTGACATAAATCATAAATGGTTTACATAAAGCGATAAAACATATATCAAAAGTGTAACTATGCAATAGGTTAACATAAAGTAAGGAGGAGACAAAATGAAAACAGTAGAAGGAATGATGACAGGAAAAGGAATGAAGATCGGCATTGTGGCATCCCGTTTTAATGAGTTTATCACAACAAAGCTGATCGGCGGTGCGGAGGATGTGCTGCTCAGACATGAGGTGGCGCCGGAGGATATCACGCTTGCCTGGGTGCCCGGAGCGTTTGAGATTCCCGTGATCGCGAAGAAGATGGCAGAGAGCCGGAAATACGATGCGATCATCTGCCTGGGCGCGGTGATCAGAGGAAGCACATCTCACTATGATTATGTGTGCAACGAGGCTTCCAAGGGAATTTCACAGGTTTCCATGCAGACCGGCGTTCCGGTACTCTTCGGAGTATTGACCACGGAAAATATCGAGCAGGCGATCGAGCGAGCCGGAACCAAAGCCGGAAACAAGGGCGCAGATTGTGCAAACGGTGCGATCGAGATGGTGAATCTGATGCGTGCGCTGGGATAGGATAGAAATCGTAAACTCGTGCAAAAATGGATTGCAAGAAATTGTAAATTCGTGCAAAAATGCATTGATAAAAACTGTAAATTCGGTATTGATATTTCCTGCTGAAGGGGATAAACTATTAAAGAAAGCAGTTATATTCAATGCTTTTTTGCGTGCAGGAGGTACAGATGTTCAAGAGAAAGATTTACAGTGATATTTTGAAATGGAAAGAAGAATCAGAAGGAACATCAGCGCTGCTTATCGAAGGTGCAAGGCGTATCGGGAAGAGTACCGTTGTCGAAGAATTTGCAAGAAATGAATATAAAGATTATATAATGATAGATTTTTCCATTGCAGAACAGGCAATAAAAGATAACTTTGATAATATCGGCAATATGGATACTTTCTTTCGCAATCTGTTTATTATAGTGGGAAAGACATTGCCGCAAAGAGAGGCGGTTATTGTTTTTGATGAGGTTCAGCTTTTTCCGAAAGCGAGACAGGCAATCAAACATTTGGTGAAGGATGGAAGATATGATTATATTGAAACAGGCTCGCTGATCTCGATCAATAAAAACGTGAAGGATATTTTGATTCCGTCTGAGGAGGAAAGCCTGCAGATGTATCCTATGGATTTTGAGGAATTTCTCTGGGCTGTCGGAAATAATCTTTATGCGGACGTTATCAGGGAAGCTTATAATAACAGGAAACCGTTGGGAGAAGATAATCACAGGAAAGTCATGCAGATATTCAGAAATTATCTGGCTGTCGGAGGAATGCCGCAGGCAGTAAGTGCGTATGTGGACGGAAAGGATTTTGTTTCAATAGATCGTGTAAAAAGAAATATCTTAAAATTATATAGAAAAGATTTACAAAAACATGATGAAGAAGAAGGTGACAGAGCCGGAGTCGTGTTTCAATCACTGCCGGAACAATTGTCAAATCATAATCATATATTCAAATTGTCAACTGTAGATGCAAATGCCAGAACAAGAAACTGTAGAAATGCAATTGATTTTTTGGATCAGTCTATGATCGTGAACAATTGTATCAATGTAACACAGCCGGAAGTAGCTTTGGGGTTGTATGCGGACAGATCCAGGTTTAAAATGTTTATGGGAGATACAGGCCTTTTGGTAACTTATATTTTACAGAACAGCAAAGAGATTCCGGAAAAATTGTATCGCGCGCTTGTTTTGGATGATATCGGTATCAATCAGGGAATGATCTTTGAAAATATGGTGGCGCAGATGCTGAAGATGTCCGGTTATGATCTGTATTTTCATGAATATGATTATAAAGCTGCGGAAAATGAGTCCGAGAAGCACTATGAGATTGACTTCCTGATCGTAAAAGGGAAGCGGGTTGTTCCGATCGAAGTAAAATCTTCTGATTATAGGAATCATAAATCTTTTGATTATTTTAAAGAGAAGTATCAGATTAAAATGAATGAAAGATATATTATATATACGAAAGATATGAAATGGAAAGATGATATTCTGTTTATTCCGATCTATATGACAATGTGTTTATAAAAAATCTGATTTACAGGAGGAAAAAGAAATGCTTGCAGTAGGGACAAAGGCGCCGGATTTCGCATTCCCGGATCAGAATGGTGATATGCATAAACTCAGCGATTATCTTGGCAAAAAGGTGATTCTCTATTTTTACCCGAAGGACAACACGCCGGGATGTACGAAGCAGGCTTGCGGGTTCTCAGACAGATATCCGCAGTTTACGGAGAAGGGAGCGGTAATCCTGGGAGTGAGCAAGGATTCTGTCTCGTCTCACAAGAAGTTTGAGGAGAAGTATGGCCTGGCGTTTACGTTGCTTGCAGACCCGGAGCGCAAAGTCATTGAGGCTTATGATGTGTGGAAAGAGAAGAAAAACTATGGCAAGGTTTCCATGGGTGTGGTTCGCACCACGTATCTCATTGACGAGGATGGTGTCATCGTAAAGGCGAATGATAAGGTAAAGGCAGCCGATGATCCGGAAAAGATGTTACAGGAACTGGAAGCATGAAGATCATTCTTTCACCCGCAAAAAAGATGAATGTGGAGACGGACATTCTCCTGCCGTCAGGTCTGCCGGAGTATCTTGACCGGACGGAAGTGATCTTATCCTGGCTGAGAAGCAAATCTTTCGGGGAACTAAAGAAGCTCTGGGGATGCAATGACAAGATTGCGGAGCAGAACTTTGAGCGCCTGGGACATATGGATCTTAGGAAGAATCTGACTCCGGCGGTGCTCGCCTATGAAGGCATTGCGTACCAGTATATGGCTCCGGCGGTATTCGAGAACGATCACTTTGATTATGTGCGGGAGCACCTGCGGATACTGTCCGGATTTTACGGAGTGTTGCGGGCGATGGATGGCGTGACGCCGTATCGGCTTGAGATGCAGGCGAAGGCATCTATTGACGGAAGTAAAGATCTCTATGAGTTCTGGGGACGCAGATTGTATGAGTCTGTCAGGGATGAGAGTGGGGTGATTATCAATCTGGCGTCAAAGGAGTATTCGAAATGCATCGAGAAATATCTGACTCCGGCGGACAGATATATCACAATCACTTTCTGTGAGAAATCAGGGGATAAGCTGGTCATCAAGGGAACCTATGCCAAGATGGCGAGAGGTGAGATGGTGCGTTTCATGGCAGAGAACCGGATCGAGGATCCGGAAGAAATACGGAAATTTGACAGGCTTGGATATTTGCACCGTGAGGAACTGTCTTCCGATACGGAATATGTTTTTGAGAGGATTACATAGAACATAATCAGAGATATCATAAAATATCAAAAGGAGAATAACCATGTACACCAGTAACATATTGGATTTGATCGGCAATACGCCACTCTTAAGTCTGGAGGAGACGACGGGAATCAAGCTTTACGCGAAAGCGGAATTCCTGAATCCGGGCGGAAGCATCAAGGACAGGATCGCACTCAACATGCTGGAAGAGGCGGAAAAGTGCGGGAAGCTGCGCCCGGGTATGACAATCATCGAGCCTACTTCCGGGAACACCGGAATCGGGCTTGCACTTTGCGGAGTGCGCAAAGGCTACAGAGTGATCATTGTCATGCCGGAAAATATGAGCGAGGAGCGCAAGAAGATCATTCACGCGCTCGGTGCAGAGCTTGTTTTGACCCCGCCGGAACTGAGCATCGGCGGTTCTGTGGCTAAGGCGGAGGAGATTGCGTCCTCCTCGGACGAATATTTTGTGCCACAGCAGTTTGAGAATCCGGCGAATCCGGATACACATTATAAGACGACGGCAAGAGAGATCGTAGAGCAGCTCGGTAAGAAAATTGATATTTTAGTGTCCGGCATCGGCAGCGGCGGTACGCTGCAGGGAATCGCCCGGTATCTGCTCGAGCAGAATCCGGATTGCAAAATTGTGGCGGTGGAGCCGAAGAATGTGTCGGCGCTTCTCGGAGATGAGCCGGGACTTCACCAGATACAGGGAATCGGAGACGGGTTCATTCCGGCAGTGTTGGATACGAAGATCATCACGGACATTGTGGAGGTGTCGGATGATGATGCCATTCAGACCGCGAGAGATCTGGCAAGAGTTCAGGGACTTCTGGTCGGAACTTCGTCCGGTGCAAATGTGTGGGCGGCAAAACAGATGGCGGAGAAATACGGAGAAGACAAGGTTATCGTCACGGTTCTGCCTGACCGCGCGGAACGGTATTTCAGTACGTCGTTGATCTAGGGAAAGAAAAGAGCTCTCAAACGGGCTCTTTTTTCAGCCTTTTTGAGGAAAAAGAAAATTATGTTAGGGAAAACAAGAGGAAAACTGATATGCAATTATGTCCGGGATTATGTTTTATATGATCTGGAGACCACAGGCATATCAAGTAAGTATGACAAAGTAATAGAGATATCTGCAGTAAAAGTGCGGAGCGGCAGGATCGTTGATGAGTTCAGTGAGCTAGTGAATCCGGGGAGGCCGATCCCGGCAGCTGCCAGCATGGTCAATAACATTTCCGATGTAATGGTGGCTGGGGCGCCTCCTTTTCAGGAGGTTTTACCTCGTTTCCTTGATTTTATCGGAGATGATGTTCTTGCAGGACACAATATACATAGCTTTGATATGCAATTTCTTTACAGGGACTGTCAAAAATATTTTAATCAGACACTGACAAATGATTATGTGGATACGCTTATGCTTGCAAAAATGGCGTTCCCGGAATGGAAGCATAGAAGATTAGGGGACTTGGCAGAGCATTATGGTATCTCGACGGAAGGCGCTCACAGGGCACTGTCTGATTGCAGGATGAACCAGCAGGTGTTTGAACTGTTGGCAAAGGAATTACAGAGGAACGGAACGTCCGGAAGGAAACCGGACGTGAAAATATGCTCTGCCTGCGGTCTGCCGATGAAGAAGAGAACCGGAAGATACGGCGAGTTCTGGGGCTGCTCGGGATATCCGAATTGCAGGCATACGGAAAATGTTTTTTAAATGAGCCAAAATTGACAATAATATTGCTAAACCATATAATTTTATTTGTGTAATTATATGGAGCCGGAAGCATTTTTAAGGAGGAAACTACCATGCGTATCGGAATGGGATATGATGTTCATAAATTGGTTGAGGGAAGGCAGCTGATCCTCGGAGGGGTTGACATTCCGTATGAAAAAGGGTTGCTCGGGCACTCGGATGCGGACGTGCTGCTGCACGCGATCATGGATGCGTTGCTGGGAGCGGCAGCGCTCGGTGATATCGGCAAGCATTTTCCGGATACCGACCCGGCCTACAAAGGAATTTCCAGCATAAAACTTCTGCAGAAAGTGGGAGAACTGCTCGAAGAGAATTGTTTCTTTATCGAGAATATCGATGCGACGATTATTGCGCAGGCACCAAAGATGCGTCCGCATATCGATACGATGCGTGCTAATATTGCGGAGGCGCTCGGTATTGAGATCGGTCAGGTCAATGTGAAGGCGACCACGGAGGAAGGGCTCGGATTTACCGGAACCGGTGAGGGCATTTCCTCCCAGGCGATCTGCCTGCTGACAAGTCCATCCCAGTTCTATGATCAGGATGTGACAAACGTGGGAGCAGAGACGGGCTGCGCAGGCTGCAGCGGCTGTCCGAGAGCGGAAAAATAGAAGGCAGCTGTAGCGACTGTCCAGGAGTGGAGAGATAGAAGGAGCCAGAGTGGAGAAACAGTAGGCGGAGAGAGCATGATGGAAGAGGTAGTTCAGCTTACGGAAAAAGAGCGGCTTGCGGTAAAGCCGATGTGGTCGGAGATCTTTTTTGAGGACAGTGACCGGTTTACGGATTATTATTTCGAGGAGAAGATGTCCGATAATAAAGGGTACGGGGTGAAAGTGAACGGGGAACTTGTCTCTATGATGTTCCTCACGCCGTATCCGGTGTGGATCAAAACGGGCGGGGCGGATGAGCCTGCCTGTGCGGCAGGGCAGAATCCGGAAAATGTGCCGGCACAAGATCCCGAAAATGTGGAATCCGGGGATTTCGTGCAGGTCACGCTGTATTATATCGTGGGTGTCGGCACGAAGAAGGAATACCGTCACAGAGGATATATGGACCGCATGTTGAAGAGGGCGCTCCGGGACATCTGTGAGGAGGGACATCCCTTTACACTTCTGATGCCGGCAGATCCCGCGATCTATGAACCGTATCAGTTCCGCTATATTTATGACAGACCGGTTTATACAGTGAACAATTCTGCAAAGCTACAGGCGGCGTCTTACAACCGGAAAACATCGGTGAAGGCGTGTGACCATGAGACTGTCGCAGCACCCCTCACAATCTCCGAGATCCCGCAGCTTGTACAGTTTGCAAATGACATCCTGATGAGCCGTTTTCAGATTTTTGTCCATCGTGACAATGCGTATTATGAGAGGCAGCGTCTGGAGAGCGCGGCTCAGAACGGGGATGTGTATCT
>CAMGRE010000102.1 GCA_946061355.1 uncultured bacterium
ACATACTATGGCATCGGCTGTTATGTGATGTATGATACACAGATGGATTTTGCCAGACTGGGAGAGATTTTCGCGGGGAGTCCCGCGGAAGAATGCGGTCTGCGGGAAGGCGATTATATCATCAAGGTGGATGACACCTACACGAAGGGAATGGAGCTTGGAGCGATCGTCGATCTGATCAAAGGTGAGGAGGGCACGAAGGTGCATCTCACGATCATGCGGGAAGGAGAGCCTGATTTCCTGGAGATCGATGCCGAGCGCCGCGAGGTTCCCAAGCAGACGGTGGAATACAAAATGCTGGATGACCGCATTGCATATATCCAGATCAAAGAGTTTGATACGATCACTACGGATCAGTTTGCGGATGCGCTTGCTACAGCCAAGGGAAATCACATGCTGGGGCTGATCCTCGATCTTAGGAATAATCCGGGCGGCAGTCTTGCGGCCGTCACAGAGATCGCGAGGAAATTGCTTCCCGAAGGGATCATTGTCTACACAGAGGATAAGGCGGGAAACAGGAAGGATTATACCTGTGACGGCGAAAACGAACTGACCGTGCCCATGGCAGTACTCATAAACGGCGGAAGCGCCAGCGCTTCGGAGATCCTGGCGGGCGCCATCAAGGATTATGAGAAAGGTACTTTGATCGGAACGACAACGTTCGGAAAAGGGATTGTGCAGAGTTATGTGTCATTGACGGACGGCTCTGCCATCAAGCTTACCGTGAGTAAATACTTTACGCCGAACGGAAACAACATCCACGGCATCGGCATCGAACCGGATGAAGAGCTGGAACTCGATTATGATAAGTTCTATACGGAAGGAATTGATAACCAGCTTGAGCGGGCGAAAGAACTGCTGACCACAGGGGAGTAGTATGGGCGTGTGTCATGCAGTGGATTGTCGCGCTGTAATTTTTTTGCAGCGGGAAAGGAATGGAAAGTATGATTGAATTATTTGGATATCTGGGTTCGACACTGGTAGTGTGTTCCATGCTGATGGCATCAGTGGTAAAGCTGAGGGTCATTAATATGATAGGAAGTGTTATATCAGGAATTTATGCGTTGATTATTGGCTCTTTTCCGTTGGCACTCATGAATTTTTGCCTGATTATCATCAATTTCTATAATCTGTATAAGCTGTTGAAATCAGACAAACAGTACGATCTGGTACAGGGTAATATGAAAGATGATCTTCTGCAATACGTTTTGCAATACTACAGGGAAGATGTGCTAAAATATTTTCCGGAATTCGATAAAGAGAAGACAGAAGCAGACACGGCTTTTCTTGTTTGCTGCAATGGAAATCCGGCAGGGATTCTTCTGGGAAAAAAGGAGAAGAACGGTGTGTTGGAGGTAGTGCTTGATTATTCGACACCGGCATACCGGGACTGCTCTATCGGAAGATATCTGTATTCCCGGCTGTCCGTTGAGGGGATTCATGCCTTGAGATACGGAGGGCAGAGTGCAGAAAAGCATGTGTCTTATCTGATAAAAATGGGGTTTGAGCACGTGGACCATACGTATGTAAAGAAGCTGTCAGACTAGAAACCACAAAGACAAAAAAGATCTGTAAATATCGTTGACAGGGCGTTTTGAAAGAGATATATTGTTTGCAACAGAAGAAACAGAAAACTGCTTGTCAGGTCAAGAGAATGAATGAGTTACGTAAGAGGAGACAGTATCATGAGATTCAAAAAAATCGGAACGAAAATGCTTGCAACAATTTTACCTGTGGTTATTGTAGCGATGGTACTGCTGACAGTAATCAGTGTTTCTAAGAGCGAGGATATTATCAGCCAGCAGATAACTTCCGCAATGCAGTCGGAACTGTCCGCACAGAACGGAAGGATGAATGAATATCTCAAATCTGTTTCGGATATGGCAGAAAGTATAGCGTCTGTTGTCGAGGAGAGCTATACGACAACCGCGATGAAGGATTATGAAAAGATCCTTGCGAATGTAATTTCTGAAAATGAAATTGTATTAGGCAGTGGTCTCTGGTTTGAGCCTTATGCATATCAGAGCACAGAAAAATATATGGGTCCGTATGTTTATAAGGATGGGGACAGCACGGTTGTTACCTATGATTACAGCAATGCGGAATATGACTATTTTTCACAGGAATATTATACCATGTGTATCGATGCGACAGGGGCACAGTTCACGGACCCATATTATGACGAAACCTCGGCGACGATTATGTCCAGCTGTGCGGCTCCGATGATTGTTAATGGAAAATTCATCGGATGTGTCACGGTCGATATTGAGCTGAGCTCCATAACCGGCCTGGTGGATTCCATCAGGGTGGGAGAGACGGGCTGGGCGACGCTGGTCACTTCAACAGGAACCTATCTGGCGGGGGCGGATCAGGAAAAGATTCAGTCTGCTGCAAATATTTTGGAGGATGACAATAAGTCCCTGTCGGATGCTGCCGAAATTGTGATAGGATCACAGAGCGGCATGGCAAATTATCAAAACGACAGCGGTGACATAAACGTATATTTTGATACATTGTCTCTGACCGGATGGAAACTGATGCTTCAGATGCAGGAAAAAGAACTGAAAGCGCCGGTATATCAGATGTTAAGTATTATGACTGCGGTTTCTGTTCTGGCTCTGCTGATTACAGTGATAATTATTCTGATACAGGTAAAAAAGATTGCAAAAGGGATAGGAAAGGTTCACGTATTTGCCGGACAGTTGGCAGACAGAGATTTTACTGTGCAGCCGATTGAGGTTGCTTCCGCAGATGAGCTTGGACAGATGAGTGACTCTCTGAATCATATGTATGAAAGCAACAAGGAAGTCATTACCGACATTGGAAAGGATGCGGTAAAGATTGATGAAACCAGCGCAAAGCTGAAGCTGGAAGCAACAGTGCTGACAGAGAAGTTTGCTGAAATTCAGAGATATATGAACGAAGTTAATTCTGCCATGCTGTCAACCAGTGCAGCAACGGAAGAGGTAAATGCTTCTACGGAAGAAGTGCTGGCGAATGTAAATCTTCTGGCACAAGAAGCCTCCTCCACGATGAAGATGGCAGATGAGATCAAGGAGAGAGCAAACAGCATAGGTGTAAAAAGCAGACGTGAATTTGAATCGGCTACTGCTTTGGCTAAGAAATTTGAGGAAGATCTGGAGTCCAGTATAGAAAATTCGAAGGTGGTAGAGAGCATCGGAGAGTTGGCTGAGGTAATATCGGGAATTGCAGAGCAGATCAATCTCCTGTCTCTGAATGCTTCAATAGAGGCTGCACGTGCAGGAGATGCAGGAAGAGGCTTTGCTGTAGTGGCTACGGAGATCGGAAGCTTGGCGGGGAGCACTTCTGAGGCGGTTGGAAAGATTCAGGCAACAATTGCAGAGGTTAAGAATGCATTTGATGGACTGGAGAAGGAAGCAGAGGGAATGCTTGGCTTTATGAAGGACACGGTTGCACCGGATTATCGTAGTTTTGTGGAAGTAGCAGAGCAGTATGGTACAGATGCGGAACTGATTGACAGCTCATCCAATCAGATGTCAGATATGTCGGATTCCATAAAGCATATTATGAAAGAGGTGACAGATGCGATTCAAAGTATTACGGAAGCGACGCAGGATACGACAGAACTGAGCTCCAATATCACAGTAGCAATTGAACAGGTATCTGAGAATGTCACGGAGATCTCAGAGATGTCAAATGAACAGGATGCAATTGTAAAGCAGCTGAATAGTGTAGTCAGCAAATTTAAAATATAGAACGATTCCACAGGAAACGAACAAATGTTCTAATATACTATGGACAAATTGACCCTTTTGTGGTAATATTAGCCTTGGCTTTGCCACATAATAAAAGGATTAATTTGTCCTAATTTTTTGCAGTTTTGCAATACAAAATGGATTTTTTGAAATACAAATATATTTCATTATAACGAAGAAAGAAGAGTGAAAATGGAGTTCAAATTACATTCTGAATATGCCCCTACCGGGGATCAGCCACAGGCGATCAAAGAACTGGTGGATGGCTTTAAGAAGGGAAATCAGTTCCAGACGCTGTTGGGCGTTACCGGTTCCGGCAAGACGTTCACGATGGCGAATGTGATCGCCGCATTAAATAAGCCCACGCTGGTGATCGCACACAACAAGACTCTGGCGGGACAGCTCTACGGTGAATTCAAGGAGTTTTTCCCGGAAAACGCGGTAGAATATTTTGTGTCCTATTATGATTATTATCAGCCGGAGGCATATGTGCCGTCCACGGATACCTATATTGCGAAGGATTCTTCTGTTAACGATGAGATCGATAAGCTGCGCCTGTCTGCGACGGCGTCTCTGACGGAACGCAAGGACGTGGTCGTGGTGGCGAGTGTGTCCTGTATTTATGGTCTGGGAAGTCCGGAGGATTACCAGGGGATGATCGTCTCGCTGCGTCCGGGAATGACGAAGGATCGGGACAAGGTGATCCATGAATTGATCGATATTCAGTATGACAGGAACGATATGGATATCCAGCGCGGCAATTTCCGCGTGCACGGAGATACGCTGGAGATCTATCCCGCGCAGGGCGGAGATTATCTGATCCGAGTGGAGTTTTTCGGAGACGAGATCGACCGGATCGCAGAGGTGGACATGCTGTCGGGGAGAGTCCATGCGACACTGGAGCATATCACGATCTTTCCGGCGTCCCATTATGTGGTGCCGCAGGACAAGATCAACAAGGCATGTGAAGATATTGAGAAGGAACTTACCGAACGTGTGCGTTACTTTAAGGGAGAGGATAAACTGCTTGAGGCGCAGCGCATCTCCGAGAGGACGAATTTCGATATTGAGATGCTGCGGGAAACGGGATTCTGTTCCGGCATTGAGAATTATTCCAGGCATCTGAATCAGATGGCGGAAGGAGAGACGCCGCATACGCTGATGGATTATTTCACGGATGATTACCTGATCATTATCGATGAGTCGCACATGACCATTCCGCAGATCCGGGGGATGTATGCGGGAGACCGATCGAGGAAGACGACGCTTGTTGACTATGGGTTTCGCCTTCCCTCCGCGATGGACAATCGTCCGCTCAACTTTGAGGAGTTTGAACAACATATCGATCAGATGATGTTTGTGTCTGCCACGCCCTCCGACTATGAGGCGGAACATGAACTCCTGCGCACGGAGCAGATCATCAGACCGACAGGACTTTTGGATCCGGAGGTGTCGGTGCGCCCGGTGGAGGGACAGATTGATGACCTGATTGCGGAGATCAAAAAGGAGACGGACAGGAAGAATAAAGTGCTTGTCACGACGCTGACCAAGCGCATGGCGGAAGATCTGACGGATTACATGCGTGAGGTGGGAGTACGCGTGAAATATATGCATTCCGATATCGACACACTGGAGCGCGCGGAGATCATTCGCGATATGCGTCTGGATGTCTTTGATGTGCTTGTCGGAATCAACCTGCTGCGCGAGGGACTGGATATTCCGGAGATCTCGCTGGTGGCGATTCTGGATGCGGATAAGGAGGGATTCCTGCGATCTGAAACTTCTCTGATCCAGACGATCGGCCGTGCGGCGAGAAATGCGGACGGGCATGTGATCATGTACGCCGATACCGTGACGGATTCCATGCGAAATGCCATCGGAGAGACGGAGCGCCGCCGTGAGATTCAGAAGAAATATAATGAGGAGCATGGCATCACACCGCAGACGATCCGTAAGGCGGTGCGTGATCTGATCAGTATTTCCAAAGAGATTGCGAAAGAGGAGACTGCCTTTGAGAAGGATCCTGAATCCATGGATCGTGAAGAGCTTGAGAAGCTGGTGGACGATGTTCAGAAAAAGATGAAGCGCGCGGCAGCAGAGCTTAACTTTGAGGTGGCTGCAGAATTGCGTGATAAACTGATAGAATTGAAGAAGCATTTACTGGAATTGGAGAAAAACGATGAGTGAGGCAAAGAAGATGCTCCCCCGGAAGGAATACATTAAGATTCGGGGAGCACGTGAGCACAACCTGAAGGGGATCGATGTAGATATTCCCAGGAACGAACTGGTGGTTCTGACGGGATTGTCAGGTTCCGGCAAGTCATCTCTGGCATTTGATACGATCTATGCCGAGGGACAGAGACGGTATATGGAATCGCTGTCCTCCTACGCGAGACAGTTTCTGGGGCAGATGGAGAAACCGGATGTGGAAAAGATCGAAGGTCTGTCACCTGCGATCTCCATCGATCAGAAGTCCACGAACCGCAATCCCAGATCTACGGTCGGAACCGTCACAGAAATCTATGATTATTTCCGTCTGCTCTATGCGAGGATCGGTATTCCGCATTGCTACAAATGCGGACGGGAGATTAAGAAACAGACGGTGGATCAGATGGCCGATCAGATCATGTCACTTCCGGAGGGTACTAAGATACAGCTCCTGGCTCCGGTCGTCAGAGGACGCAAAGGAGAGCACGGCAAAGTGCTGGAGCGTGCCAGACGGAGCGGCTATGTGAGAGTCCGGATCGATGGCATCCTGTATGAGCTCACAGAGGATATCAAGCTTGAGAAAAATGTGAAGCATTATATCGAGATTGTGGTGGACCGTCTGGTGGTGAAGGACGGGATCGCCGGAAGACTTACGGATTCGATCGAGAGTGCGCTGGCGCTCTCGGAAGGACTTCTGCAGGCGGATGTGATCGGAGGGGAGCCGCTGAATTTCAGTCAGAGCTTCTCCTGCCCGGACTGCGGGATCAGTATTGAGGAGATCGAGCCGCGCAGCTTTTCCTTTAACAATCCGTTCGGAGCCTGTCCGGAATGCTTTGGATTGGGCTATAAGATGGAGTTTGATGTGGATCTGATGATCCCGGATCAGTCACTGAGTATCAATCAGGGAGCGATCGTGGCGATGGGCTGGCAGTCCAGCAGCGACAAATCCAGCTTTACCAATGCGATACTGAGAGCCCTGGCAGAGGAATACCATTTTGATCTGGACACTCCGTTTGAAGAATATCCGGATAAGGTCAAAAATATTCTGATCCACGGAACCGGCGGAAAAGAAGTTGCGGTGCATTACAAAGGTCAGCGCGGAGAGGGCGTTTATCCGGTTGCCTTTGAGGGGCTGATCAAAAATGAGGAGAGACGTTACCGCGAGACGGGCTCGGAGACCATGAAAGCAGAGTATGAGAGCTTTATGCGTATCACACCCTGTAAGGAGTGCAAAGGCCAGAGACTAAAGAAAGAATCACTCGCGGTAACTGTTTCCGATAAAAATATTTATGAGATCACCTCGCTGTCGATCAGGAAGCTGCAGCAATTCCTCGAAACGATGGAACTGACAGACCAGCAGAAGCTGATCGGACAGCAGGTTTTGAAGGAGATCAGGGCAAGAGTGGGCTTCCTGGTGGATGTCGGACTGGAATATCTGTCACTCTCCAGAGCGACAGCGACGCTTTCCGGAGGGGAAGCACAGCGTATCCGTCTTGCCACACAGATTGGTTCCGGTCTGGTCGGGGTGTGTTATATCCTGGACGAGCCCAGTATTGGACTGCATCAGCGCGACAATGACAAACTGCTTCGGACTTTGAAGAATCTCCGTGATCTGGGTAACACGCTGATCGTGGTAGAACATGATGAGGATACCATGCGGGAGGCCGACTATGTTGTGGATATCGGCCCCGGCGCCGGTGAGCACGGCGGAAGAGTGGTTGCAGCAGGCACGGCGGAGGAGATCATGAAGGTGCCGGAGTCCATCACCGGGCAGTATTTAAGCGGCATCAGGAAGATTCCGGTGCCGGATGTCAGGCGGGAGCCCACGGGTTGGCTGACCGTTCACGGCGCTGCTGAGAATAATCTCAAAAATATTGATGTCAATATTCCACTCGGAGTGATTACCTGTGTGACAGGTGTGTCAGGATCCGGGAAAAGTTCACTTGTCAATGAGATTCTGTATAAAACATTGGCAAAGAAACTGAACAGAGCCCGCACTATACCGGGAAAGCATACATCTATTGAGGGCGTGGAGCAGCTCGATAAGATCATAGCCATTGACCAGTCGCCCATAGGGCGTACACCCCGCTCCAACCCTGCCACATACACGGGTGTGTTTGACCAGATCCGTGATCTGTTTGCAGGGACACCTGACGCGAAGGCAAAAGGATACAAAAAAGGACGGTTCAGCTTCAATGTGAAGGGCGGCCGTTGTGAAGCGTGTTCGGGAGACGGTATCATCAAGATAGAGATGCATTTTCTCCCTGATGTGTATGTGCCGTGTGAGGTCTGCGGCGGAAAGCGATATAACCGGGAGACGCTGGATGTCAAATATAAAGGAAAAAGCATTTATGATGTGCTGGATATGACGGTTGAGGAGGCTGTGACGTTTTTTGAAAATATTCCTTCCATCCAGCGCAAGATCCAGACGCTGTATGATGTGGGATTATCCTACATCAGACTGGGACAGCCCTCGACAACATTGTCCGGAGGGGAAGCGCAGCGGATCAAGCTCGCCACGGAGTTAAGCCGGGTGAGTACAGGCAGAACCATCTATATTATGGATGAGCCTACCACAGGCCTGCATTTTGCGGATGTACACAAACTTGTTGAGATCCTGCACCGTCTGGCGCAGGGCGGCAATACGGTCGTGGTGATCGAGCATAACCTGGATGTGATCAAGACGGCAGATTATATTATCGATATCGGGCCTGAAGGCGGTGACAAGGGTGGCACGATTGTGGCACAGGGTACACCGGAGCAGGTGGCGGAAAAT
>CAMGRE010000103.1 GCA_946061355.1 uncultured bacterium
TTTGATATCTCCCTGCACAATACGGATTTTTCCCTGCAGATCGTTGAGTTTCACACTTCTGTCCGCCATATCCGCGCTCTCTGTCTGTATCTCCAGCCCTGTCAGTTCCGAAGCTTTTGTCTTTGCGGATAACAGGATCGGTATGATCCCTGTTCCGGTACCAAGATCCAACACTTTGTCTCCCGGTCTGATCCGGGCAAAACCGGATAAAAGAACGGCATCCATGCCAAAGCAAAATTTGTCCGGGTTCTGGATGATCTTAAGCTGATTTCTCTGTAGATCATCGATCCTCTCATTTTCCCTCAGCTCAATTGTCATCTAATTTGGATGTCCCTTCCTGCTTTTCGAGCTTTTCCAGCTCTCTCAGTTCCTTTGATTCCTCATCATTATTGGATTTCTGATTCTGCTGTTTATTATTTTTTTTGCCGTGACGTCTCTTGAATCTAAGCTGCTCTACCTTATATTCGCGGATCTCCTTTTCATCATCGACATCCACAACGACCTTCACCAGCTGGCGAAGCACATTCACGCTGTGAACCTCTCCCTTGAGCCCGTCATCAGTGGTCACATAATCACCCACACCGGGCAGTCTGCGGTTCAACTCCTCATAGGTATCCTGCTCATGTTTCAGACAGCACATCAGCCTTCCGCATACACCGGAAATCTTAGTGGGATTCAAAGACAGATTCTGCTCCTTCGCCATCTTGATGGAAACCGGCACAAATTCGGACAGGTGCGCATGGCAGCAGAGTGTCCTTCCGCAGATCCCCATGCCTCCGATGATCTTCGTCTCATCTCTCACACCGATCTGACGCAATTCAATCCTTGTCTTGAACACGGAGGCCAGATCCTTCACAAGCTCCCTGAAATCAATTCTTCCGTCAGCCGTGAAATAGAACAATACTTTATTATTGTCAAAAGTATACTCTGCATCGATCAGCTTCATCTCCAGATTATGCTTTTTGATCTTCTCCAGACAGATCTGAAATGCATCTTTCTCTTTTTTCTTGTTTGCCTTTTCCTGCTCGATATCCCTCTCATTGGCCACTCGAAGCACCGGCTTCAGCGGCTGAACGACTTTGTCGTCCTCAACCTCCTTCGGATCTGCGACTACCGTGCCAAATTCCATTCCTCTGGCTGTCTCTACGATCACGTGGTCACCCTTTTTGATATTGTATTTTAAAGGATCAAAATAATATATTTTCCCTGCTGTGCGGAAACGTACTCCGATTACTTTTGTCATCTATAAACCTCCTGTCTTCCGCCTCAAAATCTCCGGAAGATATCCATATACTGCACGCGGAAGCGTCCTAATTCTGATTTTCCTGTATTGTCATGAGCAGAAGCTCCATCGTCAGTTCAAAATTCACATTTGCATTCAGACGGCTCTTGGCTTTCTCAAGCGCTTCCAGGATCTGCTCAATCCCCTCATAGGCACACTTGTCCGCTACTTTTCTAATATACTGTATTTCCTCCTTGAAAATCAAGTGATTGACATCATTTGTTGCTTTGAACAAAAGGACATCCCGATACCAGATGGAAATAATATCCAGATAATCATTGATCTCCAGTTTATATTCACTTATCTTTTTGATTGCTGCCACAATCTCACTGAGTTCCATATCACCGATGTACTTCATCAGCGTGACGGCTTCCTCTCGCACATGGTCAAACTCCTCACTGCTTCCCAGAAGCTTTGCCTTGCCGATATTGCCTCTCGCAAATGCAACACAGATGTCCGCTTTATAATCCGGTATCTCCATCGTCTGCATCAGGAAATTCCTGACCAGTTCGTCTTTTACCGGCTTCATATGAAGCACAACACACCGGC
This sequence comes from uncultured bacterium, assembly GCA_946061355.1. Lineage (GTDB taxonomy): Bacteria > Bacillota > Clostridia > Lachnospirales > Lachnospiraceae > VSOB01. Next base: position 1,832 of record CAMGRE010000103.1, read on the forward strand.
TGAGAATTGTCGGAAGCAGCGCATCCGCATTCGTTGTAAGGATCAGGATGATGCCGTATTCCGGCGGCTCTTCCAGCGTCTTGAGCAGGGCATTCTGTGCCTGAACGGTCATCTTTTCCCCTTCGCTGATGATGTAGATCTTATGCCTGCTGCTGTACGGCTTGATTCCCATATCATTGTTGATCTGGATACGCACATCCTCGACGCCAATCGTGTTCGGTTTCTCATGTGTCACCCAGATGATGTCGGGCTGATTGCGGTTCACTGCCTGTTTGCAGGAATGGCATTCCTGACAGGGCTCCACACCACCCTTCTCGCACTGCAGTGCCATCGCAAATACATTTGCGATAAACTCTTTCCCCGCAAAACGCTCTCCCTGTATCACATAGGCATGAGATACTTTACCCGTCTCGAGCGCCGTCTGCATATGTTCTTTTAACTGTTCCTGTCCGATAATATCTTTAAATCCCGGCATAATTGCCTCCTGTACTCATCGCACCGCCCGATGCGGCATTCTCTACGTAAACAAATCAAGCAACAGTCCCCTGATCTCTCCTATTTTTCCGAGGATCGCAATGTGATCCTTCTCATCCTTTACCAGCTCCTGCGCCAGCTCATCCAGCGTCTGATCCACCAGTCTTATGATACCGTATACCCGGTGGCGTCCTCTTCTATCCAGAAAATTTTCTCTGGAGAAACTGTGCGAACGGCTCACGATCTCATTCATAAAATCTTTGATCATACTGCGGTAACGCTTCATATCACGGACATCCATCTTTTTGGAAATCCGGTCCCCCTGCCTGGTAATCTCCTCCATCATGGCGCTGAGCCGTTCCTTCAGTCCGGCCTCCTCGATATGACTTGCCAATGTAAATTTAAAGCTTCCGTCCGCCGCCTGTGCCTGCTGCTCCTTTTCTACCGGAAGAGGTTGTTGAACGGAATTCACCTTAATATCCATGTTTTACCTCCGCTCATCTATGTATGTGAGGATCTCTCCCAGACAACGCTCCAGATCATCGTTATAAAAGCGGCGCCTGATCCCTGCCGCCTCCAGCTTGTCGGGACTGAAGTCTTCCTCATCCGCCAGATACCTTCTGCAAAGTTCCTGATACCGCGGCTGCTTCTGCGCCTTCTCGCGATCCAGCGCACGCTGCAAACGCACGCCGTCATCCAGGTCAATCAACAGAGGAACCAGCCTGTCCTCTCCCAGAAACTCTTTTGTCTTACAGTAGGATTCCGGCGTCCCGATCATCAGATAATCGTATTGATCCGATTTCAACTGCTCATCCAGCACGGTAAAATACTTCCACACCCCGTGAAAGGTATTGTAGGCGCGCAGCTCAATCAGCCGTCCCTCAGCTTCAATCTCTCTTAATCTGTCCTCATCCACAAAAAAGTATTCCACACCATCCGTCTCCCCCTCACGGATCGGACGGGTGGTATACATCACAATACGGCGGAGTACACCCTTTCGGCACTCCAATATCCTCTTATAGATCGTGTCTTTCCCTGAGGAGCTTTTCCCCATGATATAAAAAATCTTACCCATACGAGCCCAAATGCTCCTTTATGCCTCCAATACCTGTATCATATTGGTTTTTCCGGACACCCCGAGAGGCAGCCCTGCTGTCAATACTACGGTATCTCCATTATGAAGCAATCCCCGGTTTTTGGCAATCATAATCGCATCACGGAACAAATCTTTTGTGTTTTCCTCGCGCGGCATCAGCACAGGTGTCACGCCCCACAGAAGAGCCATCTGCCTGCACACACGCGGATTCACACTGCATGCAATGATCGGTGCGGAAGGCTTATATCTGGAAACCATCTCCGCTGTAAAGCCTGACATGGTGACTGTGATGATCGACTCTGCTTTTAAATGCATCGCCATCGTGCAGGTGGCATGTGAGATTGCTGTTGTCGTGTCGGACTGATCCACGGGATTATTGCGTATAAGCCTGCCATCATAGTCAATGTCGTTCTCGATGCGCTCCGCAATGGATGCCATGGTCTGCACTGCCTCCACCGGATATTTCCCGGCCGCACTCTCTCCCGACAGCATGATCGCGGTCGTGCCATCGTAAATGGCATTCGCAACATCATTTGCCTCCGCTCTCGTAGGTCTGGGATTCTGAATCATGGATTCCAACATCTGCGTCGCTGTGATGACATGCTTCCCGGCTGCCACAGCCATCTTGATCATGCGTTTCTGAATCACCGGGACCTCCTCAAGCGGAAGCTCTACACCCATATCTCCTCTGGCAACCATGATCCCGTCCGAAACCTCCAGGATCTCTTTCAGATTCTTGATCCCCTGCATATTTTCTATCTTGGCGATCACCTTCATTGGGCTGTCATGATCCTCCAGGATCGCTCTCACATCCAGAATATCCTGCTTACATCTGACGAAGGATGCCGCAACAAAATCAAATCCCATCTGTGTTCCGAAGATAATGTCATCCCTGTCCACATCACTGATATACGGCATGGACAGCTCGGCTCCGGGCACATTGATCCCCTTATGATTCGAGACAACGCCGTCATTTTTTACCAGACATACGATCCCCTCTCCTTCGATCCGCGTTACCTCCATGTTGATCTTGCCGTCATCGATCAGAACAGAATCGCCTACTTTTATATCGTCTTTTAGTCCTTTATAGGTAATGGATGCCTTGCGACTGTCACCCATAACATCCTCTGTTGTCAGAACAAATTCCTGCCCTGTCTTCAGTTCCGCTTTTCCGCCTTCAAAATCCTTCAGACGGATTTCCGGCCCCTTCGTATCCAGCAGAGTCGCCACAGGAAGCCCCAGTTCCCCGCTCACTTTTGTCACCCGTGCAAATTTTATCTTATGCTCCTCATGTGTTCCATGGGAAAAATTGAATCTTGCCACATTCATCCCGGCAAGCATCAATTCCTTCAGCTTATCTTCCTGCTCACTGGCAGGTCCGATCGTACAAACAATTTTTGTTCTGCGCATTCTTCTCCTCCTTGATGATACTGACTTGCTGTCCTTTCCCTGTCATACCTTCCACCGTAAATCCCTGAGTTTTATATCTCCGGATCTGTCTCACGATATCTTCTGTAAAATATTCTCCGGGTACGATCAGCGGTATTCCCGGCGGATAGATATTAATGAAGCCTGCCGATATTTTCCCCGCCGCATCTTTTAACGGAATACTCTCATATTCTGCGTCCATTGCATAATGGATATCGTAGCAGGCTGTTCCGGCACATCCCGTCACAGATGGAAATTCTTCATCGGGAACCCTCTGCAAACCTATATCGATCTCCTGCAGCGCATCCGCAAGACGCTGAACGCCTTCTTCCTTATCACATACTGTGAGGATTGCTGTGACATAATCCTGAGCCGCCATCTCCGGCTGGAGATGATATTTTTCCAGAAGAAGTTTGTAGAGCTGCTGTCCGGTACAGTTTGTCCCCTTTACCGAAAGGATCTTCTTCCCGGGATCAACGGCAACTATATAATATTCTTTTTTAAATTGATTGTCCATCGAAAGAATATTGATATTCCGCAATTCTTTTGTCGAATCACAAAACATTTTGTCCCTTTTGAAAAATGAATGACAAAGATTCTCTCTCTCTGTCTCCAAAATTGACAGGCACTGATCCATTCCCGCCATCAGAATATAAGAGGGACTGCTTGTCTGATAAATCTGCAGAAAGCGCTTCAGCCGATCCCTGTCCACCAACGTTCCCTGCACATGAAGGACTGCCGTCTGGGTAAACGAAGGCAGCGTTTTGTGAATGCTCTGTATCACGAGATCCGCGCCGCAGGCTACCGCGCTCTCAGGGAAACGGGAATCCAGACAAAAATGCGCCCCATGCGCCTCATCCACAATAACCGGAACCTTTCGCTCGTGCGCCACGCGCACAATTGACGCAATATCGGAAACAACGCCGTCATAGGTCGGTGAAGTGAGTAATACCCCTTTAATCTCAGGATTCTCTGTCAGCATTTCCGATACTTTTCCGCTGCTGATTCCTCCGCATATATTATATTCTTTGACAAACGTCGGATATAAATACTCTGTCTTTAAGCGATTGAGATAAACGCTGTGATACACCGCCTTATGACAATTTCGCGCCATCAGGATCGTATCCCCGCCGCGAAACACCGCAGACACGGCACTGAGGATGCCGCCGGTGCTTCCGTTTACCATGAGAAAAGATTCTTCTGCGCCAAAAAGGACTGCCGCCCTTTCTCTCATTTCCTGCAGAATTCCGCCCGGACAGTGCAGATTATCAAATCCGTCAATCTCCGTAATATCAATCCCATAAAAGGATTCCATCGGCCTGCCCGGCAGATTACGCTTATGTCCCGGCATATGAAACGGATAATAGTCTGAGTATTGATTTTTTTTCAGGTTACCATACAGGCTGTCCAAATCTACTCTCCTTTATGCTGTCTATGTATCCTGAGCGTTTCCATCAGAGAACAATACTTGTCAGCCATGGACACAACCCAGGCTTCCCTGCATGTTGGCGGTACGATTGTCAGCGGCCACATATGCTTCCGGATAATATCCTTTTCCTTTGTTGACAGGCGGTATTCCTTCTCTGCATTTCTTAAGGCAATTCCCGGATGAAAAAAGCCATGTAATCGGAACGGACTGATGTGATCTTTATCATGCCAGTCATAAAGGAAATAGTCGTGCAGCAGCGCTCCACGGATCAAATCTCTTTTATTGCATTTAATCCCCAGTTTTTCATTGATCAGCAGACTGTAACGCGCCACATTGATCGCATGCCTGCGTACCGATACATTCCCATGCTGGATCGCCTTGCGTGTGCTTTTATGGTTACCGGAATGCAGAATATCCTTTCCCTCTGACTTAATCAGATTCTCAATTTTCCACATTCTCCCTGATTTCCCCATTGTTCTCTTCCTCCCATTCGGAACCGAAATAGCATACGACCGGAAAGCCCTTGTAAACATGCTCATAAATTGTTTCTGCCGCTTCCGCCGGCAGATTAATACAGCCATGGGAACCGGATGTCTTATAGATATCCCCACCAAATTTTCTGCGCCAGGAAGCATCGTGCATACCGATATTTCCATTGAAAGGCATCCAGTACTTTACCGGCGTCTCATAATTTTGTCCCCGAAGTACCGCATCTCTTGTCTTATACGTCAGTCCATACACACCGTCCGGCGTACCAAAGCCCCGCGCCAGATTCCCGGACACAAAATCACTCTGTATGATCAATTCTCCATCCACATACAGATACAGGTGCTGATTTGTCAGATCAATCTCCACATAGGAATCACCGATGTCATTCCTTCCCTTTACATTTGCTTCAAACAGATAAACTGGCTCTCTGTCTGTCTGTTGTCCGGCACGGATCATACGGATCAACGCCTCTGTCTCACCTTCTCTGTCAGCACGCCACCCATAGTTCCCGCCTTTGATCACCACTTCCTCACCCGTTGTCGTCTGAAACAGTCTGGCTTTTCCATATGTATCATGAATTCTTGAAAGGTTATCCACATACTTTCTGACACGGTCAGTGTTGATCTCAACAGCATAATTGTCAAAGTCAATATCAAGCCATCCACTGATCTGGTCCCCGTCAATCAGTTCTTCACCGCCATTCCAATTGTAACGGACTTGCGTTGAAACGTATTTATTCAGTTTCCTGCAAAACTGATTCAATGCAGAATCTTCTTTTGTCACAGACGGCTCTCTATAACAGGAGGGTTCTTCCAGCGAAAGCTCCTCCTGAAGCTGACTCAATGCAGTCCGAACAGCTTCCTCCGCCTTTTTGCGGATCAGTGTTGTCCCCGGATACTCCTCCAGAATCTCATATCGATTGCTTATTATGTTATATTCACTGATTTTCGCATTGCAAGGCGGCTTCATATTTTCTGGCTGAAACATCAACATACTATCCAGACGATGCTGCAGCAGATCTTCATCATAGGAAACCATAATCGGCATTTGATACTGCGGTCGATTCCAAAAAGCAGTGACCCAGGCAAACCCGTTCTGCTCCCTCGCAATCTGCTCCAGTGTACCATCAAACTGATATTCTAAATCAATGTCCTCTGCACGGATCTGGCCTTGCATCCCTTCCCGTCCATTAATAAACAATGTATAACGCCTGGCATTTTCCCTGATGAGTTGTTTTACCGCCTCAGGATCTTTTCCTCCACAGTTCAGATCTCCTATCCATGTTCCATAGTAAAAATGATTGTTATAAAAAACTGAAAGTCCCAAATATGCTGTCAGTAAAATTGCTGCGAAAGTTCCCGCTGTTATCAGAAGTATTTTCTTTCCAATACTCAATTTTATCACCCATTAAAAATGTATTTATGTCTCTCATTTTATATGCTTTCCATGCGAAAGACAACATCATTTCTCAAATATGCTTCTGGTAATTTTTTATTAAGAATACATTCCAAAATCTACACAAAAAAAGCATACATAAAAATGTATGCAATAAAATGAGGCATCGGGGACTCGAACCCCGGACAACTTGATTAAAAGTCAAGTGCTCTACCACCTGAGCTAATACCCCGTACATATGAAATAAAATGTTTTCATTTTTACAATAAAGAAATGCCCAGAACCGGAATCGAACCAGTGACACGAGGATTTTCAGTCCTCTGCTCTACCAACTGAGCTATCTGGGCATTGAGTAGCGGGGACAGGATTTGAACCTATGACCTTCGGGTTATGAGCCCGACGAGCTTCCAGACTGCTCCACCCCGCGTTATAAAATTGTTTCTGTTCTATTCTATGAATAAAACAAATGGATGGAGAAGGATTCGAACCTTCGAAGGCGGTGCCAACAGATTTACAGTCTGCCCCCTTTGGCCACTCGGGAATCCATCCATAAGCCGA
>CAMGRE010000104.1 GCA_946061355.1 uncultured bacterium
TTGAAATATCCAGAAAAGTGTGTTACATTAAAATCAGCACCAACAGCTGGTCTCGATTTTGTTGCAAACCCTTATATATTAATTATTTATACTCCCCTCAAAATAGCCATCAGTTCCCCTGATGGCTATTTTCCCGTCTATCAATATGTTCTCCGGCACAAATCCTCATTGCCTCCTGTTTCTCCATACCAGCCATACCAGCAGCACCGGCAATAAAACAGGAAGAAAGAACGAGAGAACTGAACCCACCATCCACAGGATCAGGAAAAAGATCACGGCAAAAACAGTAAAGAAAAGCCAGCCCGGAATATGGAACACTCTGCCGCTCTCCGTCCCCCGCCACCACATGCCGGATTTCCTTCCGTTCTCCGTTTCCCCGTCACTGTTCTGCGTGCCGTCTCCGGAGGTCTGCAGGATCGTCTTTGCAATCAGTCTGGGATCGCCCAGTTTCTCCAGGATCTCACTTTCCGTTTTCCCATGGGCAGACTCCGTATCAAAATAGTTCTCGTAATACTCGATGTGCTCATTCACTTCCTGATAACTCATTTTTCCCGAAAGGGAACGCCGCAGCGTCTGTACAAATTCCGTTCTGTTCATAGATTACATTGTCCGGTCCATGCCGGGACCTTCCTCCAGTTTTTTCTTATAATAAGCCGGGCGCTTCTTCATATCCGCCATTGCAGCGAGGGCCTTGAGCACCATGGCTTCCTTGCTGCACGATGATGTGTTCTTGCCGGAATCTGCAATCAGATTATACCGGTCCATCTGCCATACATACAAATCCACGACCGAATACCCTTCGATCCGCATCTGATCGAGCAGACATCCATGCTCCAGATAGTAAACCAGTTCCTCCATCAATGCTCCGTCCGCAAGCGCTTCCATCCAGAGATCATCCGCCCAGGAACCGCCAAGGCCGACGCTCTCACACAGCGCCTTCATCACTTCATAGATTTTCACTCTGCGCGCATCATATAAAATTCCGGCCATATGCATCATCCCTTCCGTCAAAAACACCGGAACTTCTCCCGCAAGTCAACCGCAGTTTGTTGCGGCGTATAAAACTTTCACCGTATTTATTGTACCCGCTGCCGCCGACATATACAAGTAAATCCGCAAAATTTGGGGCAGTTCTTTTCGGACGAATCGGGGCCACCGCGATGCGGCAGCCCCGATTCTTTCAGTCTTATGATTATCCCTTGACACCGCCGAGTGCAACTCCCTGTACAATAAACTTGGAAAGAAGGAGATACACAATGATGACCGGGAAGATAGAAAATGCGATCATGATATATACCTGCCCCATGTCAAACTTCAAGAAGTCTGCGGAACGAAGCTGTGCGATCAATACCGGCAGCGTCTTCTTGTTATCGCTGTGCAGGATCAATGCCGGAATAAAGTAATTGTTCCAGTTCAGCACGAAAGTGAAAATTGCCTGAACTGCAATCGCCGGCTTCATCAGCGGCAGCACAATGTGATTGAAGGTTCTGAGCTCTCCCGAACCGTCGATCCTGGCCGCCTCCACAATGGACAGCGGCAGTGTGCTCTCCATATACTGCTTCATGTAGAAGAAGGTAACCGGAGCCGCGATCGTCGGCACGATCAGCGGGATCAGGGAATCTTCCATTTTCATCTTAGTCATCAACTGCACGAAACCAAGCGCCGTCACCTGCGTAGGGATCATCATGATCGCCAGGATAAACGTAAAGATCGGCTTCTTTAATTTGAAGTCATATGCATGGATCGCATATGCCGTCATCGTGGAAAAATAGGTACTAAACACTGCACACAGTGTGGATACGATCAGACTGTTGAACATACCCTGCCATACCGGAAGGATTCCGGCACGCAGATTTTTCCAGTTCTCGATCAGGTGAGTACTCGGTATCGGAACAAAGCCCTTTTTCAGCTCACCGTTTGATCTGGTTGCATTGATAAAGAGGACGTAGAACCAGAACAGACACAGGAATGTCAGAAAGATCAATACAATATATGCGATCAACCGTCTTGTTTTGATATTTAAACCTTTGTCAAGCTTTTCATTCATATTCTGTTCCATGTTCTCACCTCGCTTTCTTGTCATTTCCCGAAACCTTAAAGATAATCAGGCTCAGGATTGCAGTAATGATAAACAGGCATACCGATAATGCACCGCCAAGACCATAGTTCTTGCTGTACAGATGATTATTCAGATACATGATCAGCGTCATGGTTGACCGAACCGGTTCACCCTTGCCGTTTGTCAGGATCTGAGGTACATCGAACATCTGCAGACCACCGATCAATGATGTGATCATCACGTATAACAGGATCGGCTTTAAGAGCGGTAATGTAATCTTCCAGAAAACCTGTGTGGATGTTGCTCCGTCCACCTCCGCTGCCTCAAACAGTGCAGGATCGATTCCCATCATACCGGCCATGAGCAGAATTGTGGTATTTCCGAACCACATCAGGAAGTTCATGAGTGCAACCAGACTCCTGCTTCCCCAGATACTGGAGAAAAACTTGAAAGGCTCCTGAAGGATTCCGAGTTGCATCAGGATCAGATTGATCGGTCCTCCGTCTGCAAACAATGTGTAGAACAACATTGCAAACGCGGAAGCCATGATCAGATTCGGCAGATAAATGACTGTCTTAAAGAAGGAGGTTGCCTTCAGACGCAGTCTCTGATCCGAAAACCATGATGCCAGCAACAGCGATACAATGATCTGGGGAATAAATCCCATCACCCACATGATCAGTGTATTTTTGGTATATGTCAAAAGTTCACCATTGGTAAAAAGCGTCTTGTAATTTTCCAATCCGATAAAATTCGGTCCGACCTGGATTAAGCCCGAGCGGTAGTTTTCAAAGAAACTGTTATATACCGTGCTCACCAGGGGGACAAATTGAAATACAATAAAAACTGCAAAAAAGGGAATCAGGAATATGTAGCCCCATTTGTTATAACTGACCGCCTTCGAGTTTCCCCGGCCCGCTTTCTGTTTCATTCCAAAAACCTCCGTTTCCGCTTCGTCCGTTGTTCCCTGTCAAAGGGAAAGCTCCACCCGCCTGCCGTCCGGCAGACGGGCGGAGCAGTCATTCAAAACATCTGTGTTTCCTTACAACTTCTCACCGATTAGTGTGAAAGCTCAGGATATTTCTCCTCAACGCTGCTGTAGAAGATCTCAAGTGACTCATCCAGTGTTGCGTTTCCGTCGAAGTAGTTCTTCATTGCATTCTGGAAGCTCTCGTTGCAGCCCTGATCGTATGCGCCCTGATTGCTCAGATCCACGCTCTCTGCTCCTGTGCAGAACATACGCAGAGGATTCTGTCCGCCAAGAACTGCGCTCTTGTAGTTTGTATCAGCTGCCATAGCTGCCATGGCGGGTTTGTTGTTTACGAAGTCGTTGTCTGCCTTAACGATGTCTGTCATGATTGTCTCATCTGTTGTCAGTTTCAGCATGATGTCTTTAACAAGGCTCGGGTTGTCTGTGCCTGTTGCACCGCAGATCCATGTACCACCCCAGAAGAAGCCCTGAGGTCCCTCTGTTGCTGCCCAGCCGCCTGCATTTGCCACACTGCCTTCTGTGTCAGCAGCCATAGAGAAGTCGATGAACCATGCCGGTCCGAAGTAGCAGAATACCTTTGCATCCTGGAAGAAGCCCTTGCTCCAGTCGTCGCTCCACAGCTCTGTTGTGTTAGCGATCTGACCTGCATCATACATGGTCTTGGAGTCCTCTACCCACTTCATGATGTTGTCATCGATATTGATCTTGCCGTCTACAACCCACTTGGAAGTAACATTGTTGGAGTAGGTTCTGTATGTATCGTTAACGGAAGATGTCATGTAGTAGCCTGCATCCTTAACTTCCTGAGCAGTTGCCTTGTAGGTATCCCAGTCAGCCACTTTCTTCTGAACTTCTGCCGGATCATCTGTGCCGAACACTTCTTTTGCAATATCACGTCTATAGATCAGAACACCGGGGCATCCCTGCCAGGAAGCGCCTTTGAGATTGCCATTGGAATCTGTTACAACATCCTTTGTGTACTGATACTGATTTACAAGCTGCTCATCTGTGATGCCGAGATCAGCCAGACTCATGGTGTATTCTGTATCTACATATTTTAATGCGTAGTCAGCCTCGATCAGGAAAAGGTCGATCTTGTCATCAGCTGCCGCATCAGCCTGAGTAAGCAGATGCTCATCCAGATTGTTCTGGTATGCATTGTCCTTGCTGGGTGTAATGTTCCATTTTACGGTAACATCACCGATCTTGCCTGTTGTACCGTCCACTTCCTCGTATCCGGGATAGTGATCGGTAAGTCTGCTCTTGAACTCCTCATTCCAGCAATAGATGTTGAATACAGATCCCTCATCGCCTGCTGCCACTGCAGCGCCTTCATCGGAAGCTGCCTCCGTTGTTGCTGCCGCCTCCGTGCCTGCAGATGTGTCTGCTGCCGGTGCGTCTGCAGCGCTGCTGCCGCATCCTGCAAGGAGTCCCATTACCATCGCTGTTGAAAGCAATGCACTCAATACTCTTTTTTTCATTCTTTTTTCCTCCCATTTTTTATGATTGATTTTTGTTTGGTTACTTCTATGATTCATACTGCCATCCCGTTGTTGTCATTGAAATGTTTCCTATTTGAATGACAGTATCAATACCGTTTTTATTTTGTCTCAAGCCTTGCGACTGATTTTCCCTCAAATACGCTTCCGGGAATAACAACCTGCTCTACCAGTGTTGTCTTCGGTGTCTCGATCAGGTCAATCAGCTTCCTGGCCGCCATGCTTCCGATCAGCTCCGTATCCTGTTTCACCGTCGTCAGCCTGGGTTCCAGGATTTCAGCTGCCCTGATTCCGTCATATCCCGCCACCGAGATATCCTCCGGAATCCTTAAACCTCTCTCTCTGATGGCATTGATCCCGCCGAAAGCGGCAAAATCATCAGGAAAAAGAATGCATGTGGGCGGATCCTGCAGATCCAGCAGACAGTTCGTTGCCGTAAAGGTAGCTGCCGTGTCGCGGTATGCCGCTTCCATCACATATTCATCCGGCACTTTGATTCCCAGTCTCTCGGCTGTCCGGTAAAAACTGGAAAGGCGATTTGTCGTTACCGCCGAAGGTGCACCGTGTATATATGCCACCTTCCTGTGTCCCATCTCATATATGTACTCGAGCAGATCCCTGACTCCCGACACATTATCGGATACAACTGCATTTCTGTTATTAAATAAGTAGTCGACCGTTACAACCGGTAGATCACTCTGTACCAGTTCGACAACCTCAGGATCCTCAAAATCGATACACGCGAGAGCGACACCGTCAAATCCTCTGTATCTGCTGTGATCCAGATAAGTCATCCTGTTCTCTCTGTTCTTGCAGCTGTTAATAAAGGTAATGTCATATCCTCTGCTCTCGGCTGTGCGCTTAAAACTGTCAAGCACGCTGGAGAAGTAATCATGCGTCAGACCGCTCCCCGCTTCATCCACAAAGAGGACGCCGATTCCGTGGGTCTTGTTTGTCTTTAATGCTCTGGCGGAAAGATTCGGAAGATAGCCCATCTCTTTAGCAACTTTTTTAATATACTCTTTTGTCTCTTCTCCAATATCGCTGTGATTGTTCAGGGCTTTACTCACCGTAGCGACCGATACACCACATACCTTGGAGATATCTTTCAGAGAAACCATCCTATTCTCTCCCGCGTTTCTGTCAACGCTGTCTCCTTGCTGTTTGTTAGCTTAATCGTTTTCGTAACTCAAATATACATCATCTTGCCTCCTTTTGCAATAGATTCTTTTAATTTTTTGGTCATTTTTTTCTTTTTGTTAGTTTTTAACAGGTTTGATGGCCCATTTTTGTCTATTTATTGCATTTACATTTCGTTTTTCTTCCATTATTATGGCAATAGAACTTAAACGTTTTCTATGCGTTGAGTGAATGATTTCAAATCAAGCTTATGGAAACACGAAGATACTACATTATGAAAAGGAGACACTTTATGAAATTCGGTTATTTTGATGATGCCGCAAAAGAATATGTGATCACAACGCCAAAAACTCCCCTTCCCTGGATCAATTACCTGGGTTGCAAGGATTTTTTCACCCTGATCTCCAACACCTGCGGCGGCTACAGTTTTTACAAAGATGCAAAACTCTTACGCATCACCAGGTACCGCTACAACAATGTTCCTTATGATAATAATGGAAAATATTTTTACATAAAGGACGAAAACGTTATCTGGAATCCCGGATGGCAGCCAACCCGGACGGAACTGGACAGCTATGAATGCCGCCACGGTCTCGGCTACAGCCGCTTCCGTTCTTCCAAAAACGAACTGAGCGCAGATCTGCTGCACTTCGTCCCGATGGATGATGCCTGCGAGATCATGCAGATTTCCTTAAAGAATAACAGCAGAGAAGAAAAGAAGATCTCTCTCTTTTCCTATGTAGAATGGTGTCTCTGGAATGCCGATGACGATATGAAGAATTTCCAGCGCAACTTAAGCACCGGCGAACAGGAAGTCGAAGGCTCCGCGATCTATCACAAGACAGAGTATCGTGAACGCCGCAATCACTATGCCGTATTTGCCGTAAATGCGCCGATCGACAGTTTTGAGACCGGCAGGGATCAGTTCCTGGGCGCATACAACGGCGCCGACACTCCGGATGCCGTAATAAACGGTAAGCTCTCCGGAAAGATTCATAACGGATGGTCTCCCATCGCCTCGCACCAGATCGATATCTCTCTGGTTCCGGGTGAGGAACGCTCCTTTATCTTTGTGCTTGCCTACATTGAGAATCCCGAGGATCAGAAATGGGAGCGAAAAGGCGTGATCAACAAGACCCCCGCCAGAGAACTTCTGAAAAAATACAGCACGGACAGCGATGTAGAGGCTGCTTTTGAGACACTGAAAGATTACTGGAATACGCTGCTCTCAAAATACACGGTTTCTTCTTCAAACGATAAAGTAAACCGCATGGTAAATATCTGGAACCAGTATCAGTGCATGGTAACCTTTAATATGTCACGCTCCGCTTCCTATTATGAATCCGGCATCGGGCGTGGCATGGGCTTCCGCGATTCCTGTCAGGATCTGCTGGGATTCGTGCATCTGATCCCGGATCGTGCAAGGGAGCGTATCATTGATATTGCCTCCACACAGTTTGAGGACGGCAGCGCTTATCATCAGTATCAGCCCCTGACCAAGAAGGGCAACTCCGATATCGGCAGCGGCTTCAATGACGATCCGCTCTGGCTCATCGCAGGAACCAGCGCTTATATCAAAGAAACAGGAGATCTGAGTATCCTGAAGGAAATGGTTCCCTTCGACAGTGACGCCTCCAAGGCCGTGACTTTAATGGAGCACCTCAGACGTTCCCTGAATTATATCATCGAACACAAGGGACCTCACAAGCTGCCGCTGATCGGCAGGGCAGACTGGAATGACTGTCTGAACTTAAACTGCTTCTCGGAGCATCCCGGCGAATCCTTCCAGACCTTCGGTCCCAGTGAAGGACCTGTCGCGGAATCCGTGTTCATTGCAGGAATGTTCGTAAAATACGGGGAAGAGTACGCGCAGCTCGCCGAGCTCATGGGCGATGAAGCCGAAGCAGCCCGCGCAAGAGACGAAGTATCCAAAATGTATGATGCCATTCTTGCAGACGGATGGGACGGCGAGTGGTTTGTCCGCGCTTACGATGCCGAGAGCCATAAAGTCGGCTCCTCAGAATGCGAAGAGGGTCAGATTTATATCGAGCCGCAGGGCTTCTGTGTCATGGCAGGTATCGGTGTCAAAGAAGGTCTTGCAGAAAAAGCGCTCAATTCCGTAAAAGAACGTCTGGATACAAAATACGGTGTGATGATCCTGCAGCCCGCTTACACTACGTATCATCTGGAGCTGGGCGAGATCTCTTCCTACCCGCCGGGATACAAGGAAAACGCAGGTATCTTCTGCCACAATAATCCCTGGGTGTCCATCGCCGAGACTGTGATCGGACGGGGCGACAGAGCATTTGAGATCTATCAGAAGACCTGTCCTGCATATGTGGAGGAATTCAGCGAGATCCACCGTGCTGAGCCTTATGTATACGCGCAGATGGTGGCAGGCGCCGACGCCGCAACCCACGGCGAGGCAAAGAACAGCTGGCTGACCGGTACGGCTGCATGGACGTTCGTCAATATCTCCCAGCACATCCTGGATGTTGCTCCCACGCACAAGGGACTTTCCATCAATCCCTGCATTCCGGAGAACTTCGGTGACTTCACACTGACCAGAAAGTTCCGGGAAGGCACCTATCACATCACCGTGAAGAATCCTTCCCATGTCCAGAAGGGGGTTGCTTCTCTCATCGTGGATGGGCAAAGGATAGACGGATGCGTCATTCCTTACGAGCCGGGCAAGACAGAATATCAGGTAGAAGTGACAATGGGATAACGATAACAGATAAGATGAAAAAACAGGGCTGCCGCATCGCGGTGGTCCTGTTTGACGTTGTGAATGTTATCAAACAAAGCGTCGGAATGCATTCGAGAAGTGTCTTAGTATCAGCCATTTTCGAGAAAGGCGATGAACAGGGCGGCGAGGACTGTCTGAGCAGCAGCCGGTTTTCAAATCTTTGGCTTCCCGGAACCTTCGCGGGGATTTCCTAATTGTTTTCGGGCGGACCGCCTATTAT
>CAMGRE010000105.1 GCA_946061355.1 uncultured bacterium
GTTCTGCTCTCCACTGCCGACACAAGTACATCGTCCGCATCAAAGCCCTTTATGATATGTCCGAACTGCGCCATTGCCTCAAGGAAGCTTTCTGTTATCTCCCCGGGCAGGATTCCCGTAAGATCTGTAAAATAATACTGTCCCTTCATCGACGGCTGCAGTGTCGTCTCATGATCACTCTCTGACATCTTACCGCTATGGAAGGAATCACGCAAGTCCCCCAGACGCTGAACCGGAATTTTCCCGTTTCCGGCATCGTATGCACGCTTCTCAAGCTCCCTCTGAAATGCGATACCTGCCAATGGATGGTCCGATACAAAATCGGATTTTCTCACAGAAACAATGATGGCGCTGTTTGCATTTTCGCCGCTCCGGCCGCTGTAGCTCATGCCGTTCACCGCAAGTCTGCCCGGTTCTGACGAAGCGTTCACCACATAGCCGCCCGGACACATACAAAACGAATATACGCCTCTTCCGTTCTGCGTCTGTGCCGTGACCTTATAAGGCGCTGCACCGAGCGGCGAGGGGTTCTCCCTGCCGTACTGTGCCTGATTGATCACCGCCTGTTTATGCTCCACACGAAAGCCTGCCGCGAATTCCTTCTGTTCCATCGGGATTTTGCTGTCGCAGAGCATCCTGAAGGTATCTCTCGCGCTGTGTCCGATCGCGAGCACCACTATGTCACACGGCAGCTTTTCCTCCTCATTGATCAGCACACCTCTGACACATCCATCTTCCTGAAGGATTCCCGTGACCTGTGCTGAAAACCTCACTTCACCGCCGAGCGAGCGGATTTCCTCTCTCATATGTTTTACAATAGAGATCAGCACATCTGTGCCGATATGCGGTTTGTTGTCATAAAGAATGGACGGATCGGCGCCCGCTTCCACAAACATCCGAAGCACCTGCCGGTTTCTCCCGTCCTTATCCTTCACAAGCGTGTTTAACTTCCCGTCTGAGAACGTTCCTGCCCCGCCCTCGCCGAACTGTACATTGGAGTCGGGATTCAGAACACCCGTCTGCCAGAACCGCTCAACATCCTGCCGTCTCGCATCGACATCCATCCCCCGTTCCAGCAGGATCGGCCGATAGCCATGCCGTGCCAGCATGAGTCCGCAGAACAGCCCCGCCGGTCCTGTGCCGATGATTACCGGTCTGTGCTTTGATTGCCTGATTCCCGGCTGCGGAAAACGGTATGGCACATCCATCGTTACTTTACACTTGCTTTTATCCATTTTCCTCACGGTCTGTTTTTCATCCGGCACCACACAGTCCACTGTATAATGATAAAACAAATCCGGCTTCTTACGCGCATCAATGGAGCGTTTATTGATTGTATAGTCTAAGGATTCGTTTTTGTTAAGACGCAACAGCCTGCGCAGCTTCTGTTCCAGTTCTTTCTGTGTATGGTCAACCGGTAATGTCACTTGATTGATCCGAATCAAAACAATGCTCTCCTATTCCCTGCAGCTATTCCTGCCGTTATCCCCGTGCTCCATGCCCACTGCAGATTGTAACCGCCGCATCTGCCGTCCGCATCCAGCAATTCTCCGGTCAGATACAGTCCCTTGCATTTGATCAGCTCCATGTTTTCTGACACTTCCGTCAGTTTGATTCCTCCGGCGAGCACCTGGGAATTCTCGATGGGGTTGGTTCCCGTCACCGTCATAGGGAAATGTTTCATCAGCCTTGACAACTTTGCATATTGGGAATCATTAACGCATCCCGCAGTTTCAGCAGGTCTGATTCCACACTGCTTCAGCAGAACTCCGGCGATCTTCTTATGTACCATTCCGATGAGAAAATCTTCCATGGATTTGTAATCCAAAGTCTGCCTGCGCGCCCGCAGAAACTCTTCCCATTCTTTTTCCTTCAGAGATGGCAGGAAATCAATCTCCACGGGAAGCTTCTGCTCCCGCAGCAAGCCATAAGACGCAAACCTGCTTAACTGAAATACGGGGATCCCCGAAATTCCGTAATCCGTCAGCTGGAGTTCTCCGTCCTCCCGGTATGTGTCATTGCCTACACGCAGGGTAACCCCCGCCTGACAGCGCACACCGGCTAACGCTTTGCAGAAATCTTCCTCACAGCGAAGCTGCACGAGTGCCGGAACCTGTTTCACATAATCCAGCCCGTATATTGACGCAACCGACTTTGGCAGATCTGTTTTTGTCCCTTTCTTTAATCCCGCGGAAGTTCCGCAGGAAAGGATCACGCGGTCAAAAATATATTTCCTGCCGGACTTTGTCTCCAGCGCAAATCCGTCACCGGCCCTTTTTTTGACTGTCACAACTTCCTCATCACATACGACTCTGACGTTAAGATGTGTAAGCTCATGTCTGAGCACATCCAGAACCGCAGACGCCTGCTCACACTCCGGATACAGATACCCGTTTCTGGACTTGATCATCAGTCCGATCTGCTCAAAAAAAAGCTGCGCCTGTCTGACTGCATCTGCTTTGATTATCGTCCCGACACGCTCCGGATCCTCTGACCGGTAATATTCTGTTTGAAAATCAAGATTGGAGAGATTACATTTTCCGTTTCCCGTCGCAAGAATTTTTTTGCCGATCCTGTCATTTCGTTCCAGAATCGTCACCTGCGCACCCTGCCTTGCGGCTGCAATCGCCGCAGTCATGCCGGAAGCTCCCCCACCCACAATGCCTATCTTCATATGCCCACCGTACTGTCAACTTGAATAAGATTCCAGGAAATGATACAACTCTCCCTCTCCTGAAATCAGTTTCCTTTGTATGATCTCCTCCTGCACGGAAGCGGGAAGATCCTCAAGCAAAATGTCCGTATATAAATAAACATTCTGCATATCCTCTTCATAGACAACAACATAATGATTCTCCGCCGTCAGATAAAACAGCGGCTCAGAAGGCTCCTCCACGATCTGATAATCCTTCCGCAAACTGATCCTGTCTCTGGAAAAGGAAAGCACCTCAACCGATATGAGCCCTCTTTTCTGCTCCTCTAACGGAGGAGACATCGCATACAGATCCATGGACTCCACAAATTCCGTTCTGTCCATGCCGATATATTTTCCCTGAACAGCCTCCTCATGCGTCACGGTACTGTCCATGTTTTTGTCATATTCTTCGATCTCGAGGACCGTATCACAGGTGATAATCTCTCTGTCCTTCTGATTCACCTGAATATGCTCGGCCTCCTCACTCTCCTGCGCCTCATATGGCGTCATTTCGGGAACAGACTCGGATCGTTTCGATTCTGTTCTTCTTTCGGGAACTGCCTTCTGTGCAATGTTTTTGTTCGGATAAAACCATTTTTCACAAAGAGAGCCGGCATACACCCCTGATCCGAACAAGATAATGCCGCAAATAAAAAATAAGCTGATCTTTCCTACTGCTTTCACGCTGCTGTTGCTCCTGTCTGCATTTTGTCAGTTACGAACAGTATCAGCTTATTTTGTCTGTTTTATACATTACATAAGACGGCACAATACAGCGGCACGCTCGATCAAGCTTCCTCCCGGCAGACATTGCAGTTCTTCTCTGGTGACTCCTTTGCACAACAGCAAAATGATCCAATAGATCAGGAATCCCACTGCCACAACCGGCAAAAGCATTATATCCTGCAAAGCGTTTCCAAATGCCATTGTGAGTAAAAACAGGATAACTCCCGTCACTGCTCCCGCGATCAGACACGGAATCTGTCTGACCAGAAGACTGTATCTCATATGGCAACCTTTCTGTACGGTAGCCCCCAAAGAAATGCAAAGCGCAAATGCATATATGATATCAGCATACAGGACACCTGACACATCGAGATGTAATATCTCCAGCAGCAGATAAAGACTTCCGATATGGATTGCAAGCGAAACTGCCCCGCAAAGCAGTATGATCTTTGTTTTCTTAAGCCCTCTCAATGTTTCCGCCATCAGAAATGCAGCTGAAAAAAGAATTGCCGAAATACAGCCGGCCAGCAGAAGTTCCGCAGGAAACTCCGGATCCTGTCCGTGATAAAGCGTACGCAGTATCGGCTTGGCAAGCGCTCCGATCATGATGGAAAGCGGGATGACCACCACCATTACTCCATGGAGCACCAGCGATACATGATCCCTTAAATGCTGATAGATCTCTCTCTTCTGCAAAGCATGTACTTTCGCTGAAAGAGCACAGCTCATACTGACTGCCAGAACAATCGGAATTGATGTCAAAACTTTGTATTTCCCATAATATATGCCCCACTGGCTGCTGATGTCAGAGGCGGACAGGCTTCCGTCCATACACCTGCAGAATATGATCTGATCAACAAACAGATATCCTCTGAAAAACAGACCATACAGAATGACCGGCAGGATCAGAAGCAGAAATCCGCAAAAACATTCCGATATACTCTCCGTTCTTCTTCCCCCATCCCGTTTAGACTGCTGTTTGAAATAAGAACGGGACACAAAGAACAAAAACAACAGGAAGAGAAACGACAACAACGCTCCCGCCGAGATGCCGATCATAAATCCTGCAACTCCGAATGCCCCTTCATACTGATCATTTTGTAAAAGCGCCCCTGCTTTCGCGCCATAATCTGCCATCAACTTTGCACCTGCAAATCCGGCGGCAAGCATAATGACCGATTCAATGATCATCGAATACGCAGTCGGAACGGCAGATCCATTCCCCCGGAAATAACCCCGGAGCACCCCGCTGAGCGAACTCAATAATAATGCCGGAGCAGCAAATAACATTGCAAATCCTGCAAGCGGCTCCAGTAAAAGCTGCCCTGCGACATATTGTCCTGCAAAAACCATACACGCCGTGCCGAGTAGTCCCGTAACAATCGCATAACAAAGCGATACTTTGACAATCTTATCGGCATTGCGGTACTGTCCCTGCCGGATACGCGCCTGCATCATCGGCGCTGCCGCACACGGAATTCCATAGGCGGACAGGAGCCACAGAACCAGGAAAAGCTCATAGCATGTCGCATATACACTGTTTCCTCGATCTTTCACCATGTTCGTCAACGGGACCTGTTTCAGGATCATACAGAGTCCCGCAAATAATACCGCAACCGCCATGATTCCACCTTGTGCGATTAAATTTTTCTGTCTACCGTTTTTCTTTTGCACCTTTTTTTATCCCTTATATGTTAAAGTTTTCCATGCTACCAATCGTACTGTTACAAATCCCGTGTGATTCCGAGGCGTTTAAGCGAAGCACTCTGCTTCTGCTCCATCAAAGCCGCTTCCTCCTGCTCCATATGGTCATACCCGCACAAGTGAAGCATACTGTGCGCAACAAGAAACGCAAATTCCCTAAGCTGCGAATGTCCGTACTCCTCCGCCTGACTTTTGACATGATCCACGGAAATAATAATGTCACCGAGCAACAGTTCTCCGCTCTCCGGATCAAAATAGTCCGCCTCATGCTCCGATACCCTTTCAAAATCCGCCGGACGATCAAAATCAAGATTCGGAAAAGAAAGAACATCCGTCGACTTGTCCAGATCACGATACATTTTGTTGTAGCGACGGATTCCCTCGTCATCCGTCAGCAACACATTGACCTGAACCTCATAAGGACACTGCTCGTCCTCCAGAATGTCATTTGTCACCTTTCCCACAATCTCCTCCGAATCAAACTGAAAACAGACATCCGTCTCATTCTCAACGTAAAAAGTCATAATAAAGCTTCTCCTTCATAAAAATCTCCTGCATCACATTCAGTTCATGAATGGTGATGCTGCTGTTCAAAAGGCTTCCGTTCTCCTGCTTTTTCTTAAAAATGACCGCAACGATCTGACTGTAATCCGGCTGCTTGTCCGGTTCTCTGGAAAAAATGTACAGCACCATAGAAACAACCGCATCCGCAAACATCACGATCGTACTTTCCTTGGAGCGGTAATCATGCTCCATGCATTCCCGCAGTACCTCCCTGATATCCGGCGGAAACTCATTCTCCTCACAGATCTGTTGTACAACATCCGTCTCACTCATCTGAGAATCATATTTTTCTTTGAAAATCTTCCCGATACGGTGATAATATGCTCCCGCCTTTGCAAGCGCACAGTCCGCACCGATCGCCGATGCGATCCGCTCACTGAAATATGCCGTATGTAACGCCAGAAAGTAATCCTTTCTGGCAATCTCTTTCATCTCGGCCATCAGGCTGAACTCCGGATCGTTGATCTCCATATAACGGTTCCGGTATTTGTGAACAATGGCATAACTGAAATACTTCAGTACACAGAACAACAGAATCCCGGAAAAGAAAAGATTCAGCACCGGGAAAACAAACATGCCCACAGACAGGTGCTCGTTGATAAAAAGGATCAGGCAGGCCATCTGGGCGACCGCAAAAAACAAAAGGGAAAGTGCAATCGGAATTCCGACACGAAAATGCTCATCCAGATTCTGAAAAAGCAGAATTGCCACTGCTCCGCCAAGGAAATACATTAAAAACACATTGGTGGATGTCTGGGCAAGAAATACGGTATACATCAGAACAGCACTGTATGCAAACAGTCCAAGAAAACTGTTGCCGAACAGTCCGAGTGCGACCGCAAAGGGAATCATCGGCCACACCGCCGTTGGGAGCTGTGAAAAAAAGCCTGCAAGCAGGATTCCGCTCAGGTAGATCGTCAAAAATCTTGTCATATGAAATTCATTGTTATACAGCAAGGTATGTGTAACTTCTCCCTGAAACCATGCAAACACAACACACAGCGAACTTCCTGCAAGAATCACGGTATTCCGGATAAGCTCGGCGGCCGGTCTCTGATACAGCCATGTAAAGCCCATAGAAAGGAGACTCGGAACCGCTACCATCAAAATGCTCCATATAATTTTTTTTGCACTGCTCTTTTTTGCCATTTTTGTATCCGTTATCTTTCTGCTTTTTTGTTCCTTCTGCCGCTTGTATGATTCTCCCGCTTCTCATACAGCTCATAGGCATTGACGATCTTCTGTACCAGAGGATGACGCACTACATCCCTGCTGGTCAGTTCACAGAAAGCAATGTCATCAATATTACGCAGGACTCGCATGGCAACATCCAACCCTGACTGCGTTCCGGGAGCCAGATCTTTCTGGGATGCATCTCCCGTAACTACCACTTTTGATCCGAACCCGATTCGTGTCAGGAACATCTTCATCTGCGCCGGAGTGGTGTTCTGCGCCTCGTCCAGAATAATATACGCATTGTCCAGTGTACGCCCACGCATATAGGCGAGCGGCGCAACTTCGATCAGACCCTTCTCCATATTTTTGGCAAAGCTCTCAGCTCCCATGATCTGATAGAGTGCATCATAGAGCGGTCTCAAATACGGATCAATCTTGCTCTGCAGATCTCCCGGAAGGAATCCGAGTTTTTCTCCGGCCTCGATCGCAGGTCGGGTGAGGATGATCCGCCCCACCTCATCATTTTTAAACGCCGTGATCGCCATCGCCATGGCGAGATACGTCTTACCGGTTCCCGCCGGTCCCAGTCCGAATACGATCATATGATTGCGAATGGCATCCACATACTGCTTCTGACCGAGCGTCTTCGGCTTTACCGGCTTACCGTTTACCGCATGACAGATCAGTTCCTTATCCATCTCGAGCAGTGCGTCCTCTTTCTGCTCCCTGCTCATCTCCAGCGTATAATCTACATTCTGTTCCTCTACCGTATTTCCCCTTTCGGAAAGTGCGATCAGACTCTTTAATACACTGCGCGCCCGGTTCACATTCTCTTCATCACCGGATATTCTGACTCCTTCATCCCTGTTGACGATCGTCACATGAAGATCCCGTTCTATCTTTTTGACATAACTGTCACATTTACCGAATACATTCTGCATATGCTCCACAGGCACATTCATCTTCACTGTGAAATCACTCATAAACCTGTCATCCTACTCCTCTGTTGTCATTTCCTGCTCTTTCGCGGGCAAAGGCTGCTCTGTCTGCGTAGTCACAAGCGTTCCTGTCTTTTCCACGACCGTAAAATCCGCCGTTAAAATATAATTCACAGAATCTTTTTTTATTGTAACATCTTTTCTGATAATTTGTACCCCTTTTTGGTGAAAACCTTCCAATATTTCGTCCAGAAAATCTCCGCACATTTTTTTTACCTGTTCTTCCGAATGCTTTTTTTCTTCAATAACATATTCACGGTACTGACAACTTCCCACCGCAATCGGCAAAAACAGATTCTGCAGAAGAGCCGCCTGCTTTTCCTTAACGACACAGTCCATTTTCAGATAATCCGGTTCTCCGAGAGGAGCCTTCCACTCTCTGCTTCCCACTCTGAGATAAGGGATCTTTTTTTCACGCCCCGTATAGCTTTTGGTCAGATAATGGATCGGGATCTTCTGCTGATAACGGCAGTCACATTCCAGATAGACATCCGCATCCGCCCTGCACAACAGATACTCCTTTATCGTTGCATCTTCGTTGTATACGGGAACCGCGCCGCTGACCAGAAGCTGTCCCTCCTCCACCTCATCATCTATCTTTACCGGCGGGACACCGCTTCTCGTTTGCATATTGACGATCCTGCGGGTTTGATGAACGGCAAGGTCCATCTCTTCCGGGT
>CAMGRE010000106.1 GCA_946061355.1 uncultured bacterium
GCCCAAAGAGGACATGAGATGTGCAAAGAATGGGAAGAACTATAAGTGGTTTTGCATAAATGAGGAGGCGATTGCAACCTATCTTCCTAAGAGTAACAGAAAATTTGCGGAGAAACTGGCACTGAAAAAGTACTATGAGAGTAGATATGAGGAGCTGAGTCATCAGGTGAAGGCACTGAAATATTTTGAACGTCAGATGAAGAAAGTTGAGGGGAAAGCAGAAGATTTGTTGAAGCATGAGGAATGGGGAAAATTGCTGGAACCAATGCAGTCTGTTCAGAGAGAAGATTTGAAAATTTGGATGGAGGAAAAGTTTGAGGGTGGAGCCAGATATCCGGAACACCTGGTTCATAAGGGGAGTCGGGGAAAATATCTTCGTTCAAAGTCAGAGGTTATTATTGATATGATGCTCTATAAATACGGAATTCCGTTTCGGTATGAGGATAAACTGATTCTTGATAATGGAATATGTATCTATCCCGATTTTACAGTAAGGCATCCGCTTACCGGAAAAAGAATGTACTGGGAACATTTCGGACTAATGGATGATCAGGATTATCGGAACAGTGCATGCAAGAAAATAAGACTATATTGCGATAATGGCATAATACCTTCTATTGACTTAATTGCAACATTTGAGACGGCAGACCATCCTTTGGATGTGGAGAGAGTAGAGAAAATAATACAAGAATTTCTTTTGTAGTTGAATGTGCCGACAACTATATGTTGTACTTGTAAACATATGTCGAAAATGTTATAATGTCAAAAATGGAACAAATAACATGAGAGGAAAAGATAGGATTACAAGATGAAGACAGCAGAAACGATAAGTGCCGTTTGTTCCGAACTGGGAATCACAAAAGCTGATCTTGCAAAGAGAATGGGGATGCTTCCGTCTTCTCTCTATCGAAAGCTTGCCAGAGAGAGCATGACATTTGAGGAATTCCAGAAATGCCTTGATGTATTGGGAGTCACGGTTGAGTTTGAACTTAAATTTCCGGATGGCAATACCCGCAGTTCACAGATGAGTCATGAACTGCTTCTTGAGAGAATGGACATGCTGGAGACGGAACTGGAAGCGGCGAGAAAGACAGCGGAATTTCATAAAAAATCATTAAGAGATCTGCGTACAGATCTGAACAGCGCGGTCGGCTATACAGAACTGGGAGCGAGCCATGAGCCCATGGCAGGTGAATATTTGGAGAAACTCCGGTCAATTCTTGCCAATATGGAATCTGCAATCGCCCATGCGCTCGGCGAGACAGTAAATGATGAGCCGGATGAGGAAGAACCGGACAAGATTGAAGAACTGGCAGGCAGGCGGGTTCTTGTTGTGGATGACAATGAGCTGAACCGTGAGATTATGAAGCAGATTCTTGTGGACCACGGTCTGCTGGTGGAGGAAGCCGATGACGGAAGTCAGGCTGTTGAAACTGTGGGGGCTCAGGAACCCGGTTACTTCCACTTTGTTTTGATGGATATTGAGATGCCGGTGATGGATGGGTATGAGGCAACGACAAGGATACGGAAACTTCCGAACCGGATCCGGGCAAATGTTCCGATTATCGCTCTTACGGCAAACGCATCTCTTGAGAACAGAGAGAGGGCAACGGAAGTCGGAATGGATGATTTCCTTGTGAAGCCGGTAAATTCAGCCAGACTGCTGAAGAGTCTGGTAAGGATCCGGTAAAGACAGTAAAAGTGATAATGGTATAATTTGATTGCAGAAACAGCACCAAAAATGATATATTATTCAATAGGGGAATCTGCTTTTTTACATAGGAAAAACGGGGAAACCTGTATGGGGGAAGCCTGTATGGAAGAACAATCCAGAAAACAAATTAAAATCATAATCTCTGCCGCGGTTGCCGTTCTGATTCTGGTGATCACACTTTTCTGTACGGAAAAGATACAGGATGAGATGCAGATGCAGCTGAGTCAGAATCTGAAGGATGTTGCGAATCAGAATGCAAAAGCTTTTCATAATCAGATCAACACCAATGAACAGCTGCTCAAAGGACTGCTTTCCGAGGTGCAGCAAAACAGAGGAAATATAGCGGACAGTGTCCATAAATACAGCAATTTTGTGGAAGCTTACGGACTGAAGCGCATGGGATACTGCATGGCGGACGGCATGACGGTTTCGACGGACGGAGTCATGGCGAATCTGTCCTTCAGGGAGTTCTTCCAGAGGGGAATGAACGGGCAATGTACCATCACAGGGGTGTTGTCTGATGCGCTGAGCATGGATTATGACAGGATCGTTGTGATGAGTATGCCGGTCAGAAATGCTTCCGGGGATGTGGAGGGTGTCGTTTTTTTGACATATGATGCCGATGCATTGGATGATTCTCTCCAGATGAGGAGTTTTGACGGACAGGGCTACAGCTTTGCGATCAATGAAAACGGCGATATTATGGCAGCTATGGGAAATGATAATCTGCAGCTGTCGCAGAATCTGTTTTCGGATGTGATGGGCAAAGAGCCAGAGAATGAAGAGATTGTGAATCTGATTCAGGAAAACCTTGCAAAAGGTGAGAACACGCAGGGTACGATGCTTCTTGAGGAGGAGGATTATTTCTTTGCCACACCCGTTACATTTATGGATGGCGAGATCACATGGTATATGTTTACCGTGATCCCGGCAGATTTTCTGGATCATCGCTTTACCGCGATACAAAAGAATCTGCTTATCATGGACTTTTTTGTCATATTGTCGATCATGTCGGGCATCTTGCTGTTTGTATATACTTCAAAGGCACAGCAGCGTGAACTGATCCGGCTTGCATACATGGATCCGGTTACGGGCGGGGCGAATTTTGCCAGATTCTGTCAGGTCGTAGACAATATGCATGACAAACAGGGCTATCTTGTATCAACAGACATTCAGAATTTTAACAGTATCAATATTGCGGCGGGCAGGGAAGCCGGGGACAGGATGCTTAAGGATGTCTGGGAGATTCTGGAAGCGTCTCTCCATGAATATGAGATGGCGGGACGAATGAGAGAGGATCATTTCGCATTGTTTCTCGCGGAGGACAGCAGGGAAGCGCTGGTGGGGCGCATGGAAGAGATATCCGGAAAGGTTCATGACCTCGCCGTGAAGATGCAGGTTCCCGGAGTCTATCTGTGTTACGGCGTCTGCATTCTTGAGGAGAATGAGGCGGTGGAGGATGGCTACAGCAGGGCACGCAGTGCAAGAAACTGTGTGAATGAGGATCATGCCAGACATTATATGTTCTACAGCGAGATTGATCAGGACGAGATACGCGAAAATCAGATGATGGAAGAAAAGTTTGATCAGGCGCTTGAGGAACGGCAGTTTGAGGTGTGGTATCAGCCGAAGTACAGCGTGGATGGATCCCAGATTGTGGGAAGTGAAGCCCTTGTGCGCTGGCGCATACCGGATGGCAGCATGGTGTCTCCGGGACGGTTTATTCCATTGTTTGAAAAGAATGGTATGATCGCCAGACTGGATGAGTATATGTTCCGTACCGTGTGCCGGCAGCAGGCTGAGTGGCTGAAAGCGGGGTACAATGTGCTGCCTGTGTCGGTTAACTTAAGCCGTGCCTCCCTGTATTATTCTGATATTGTGGAGCGTTACGAGCGAATTATAAAGGAATGTGATCTGGACACAAGTTATATCCAGCTGGAAGTGACAGAGAGTGCACTGGAGGGAAAGGCGGATATTCTGGGCGTACTGGGAAGATTCCGGGATATGGGAGTCCAGATCCTGATGGACGATTTCGGGACGGGATATTCCTCACTGGCAACCTTGAATATGCGGTGCTTTGATACGTTGAAACTGGACAAGAGCCTGATTGATCACATCGGAGATGAAAGCGGTGAGACACTTTTGTATCATGTGGTGAGTATGGGACAGCAGCTCGGTCTGCATATCACTGCGGAAGGTGTGGAAACCATGGTGCAGTTAAAGTATCTGCAGAAATTGAATTGTGATGACATTCAGGGATTCCTGTTTGCCCGTCCAATGCCGGCTGCAGAGTTTGAGAGCCGGATGGGAAGCCGCGACGGAGATCAGGAGGCGTAGGACAGCTGGAAAGTCATGACGCGTAAAGGAAATATGATGAGAGAATGAAACTTCTGAATGAAGATATTAAAACAGGACAGTTAAAACAGGTATATCTCCTTTGCGGTGAGGAGGATTATCTGCGCAGACAGTATCGTGACAGGCTGCGGCAGGCGCTGGCAGGACAGGATACGATGAACTGCCATTATTTTGAAGGAAAGAATATCGTGGCGGGGGAACTGATTGATTTGGCGGAGACGCTTCCTTTCCTGGCAGAGCGGCGTGTGATCGTGGTGGAGAACAGCGGTTTTTTCGGAAAGGGCGGAGATGCAAAGGGCGGAGGCGTGCTTGCGGAATACCTGAAGAATATGGCCGAGACGGCATATATGGTCTTTGTGGAGACGGAAGTGGACAAACGCAGCCGGATCTTCAAGGCAGTGAAGGAGAAAGGGCGCGTCACGGAATTCACAGTTCAGGACGAAGCAACGCTGACAAAGTGGATCCTGGGGATGATCGGCAGGGAAGGAAAGAAGATTACCGGCCGGGACTTGCAGCATTTCCTGGAAAAGACAGGGACAGACATGGAGAATATCTGCAGAGAACTGGAGAAACTGTTCTGCTATACACTGGAGCGGGACGTCATCACAGCGGCGGATATCGATGCAGTCTGTACGCAGCGGATCAGCAACCGCATTTTTGAGATGATCGGCGCAGTGGCGGAAAAGAATCAGAAAAAGGCATTGGATCTGTATTATGATCTGTTGTCTCTGAAGGAGCCGCCGATGAAAATCCTGTCCATGATCGCAAGAGAGTTCAACCTTTTGCTGCAGGTAAAAGAACTGCGGGGGAAGGGAAATGACAATCGTGTCATATCGGAGAAGACAGAACTTCGTCCGTTTCTGGTGGGAAAATATGTCAGCCGGGCATCCGGATTTGGCAGGGAACAGTTGAAGCAGGCGCTTGTATCCTGTGCAGAAGCGGAAGAAGCAGTTAAAACCGGCAAACTCAGTGATGTGATGAGTGTGGAACTGCTGATCATAAAGTACAGCGCAGGTTGATTTTTGCGTTGTGAAATGATACGATAGCTGTGGCGCTTTTGACGCGGCGGCAGTGTGTGTCAGAAGCAGTGCAGATAACAGGGAGGATAAACATATGGAGAACAATTTTAATTCGCCGGATCAGGTGATTCTCGGCAATATAAAGACAGGTGTGGTCAAAGCAGAGCGGTCCATTCCGCAGATGATCCTGCTGGGGATTATGGCGGGTGCTTTTATCGCACTGGGCGGCGCTACGAGCAATGTGGCGGTGCACGGGATCAAAGACGTGGGACTTTCCAGAGCGCTTGCGGGAGCAATCTTCCCGGTGGGGCTGATGCTGATCGTGTTTGTCGGTGGAGAACTCTTTACGGGAAACTGTCTGATCTCTATGGCAGTGCTTGATAAGAAGACTTCGATCGGCAAGATGATACGCAATCTCGTGATCGTGTATTTCAGCAATCTGCTTGGTGCGCTGATCATTGATTTCCTGATCTTTTTCAGCGGAGAACTGAATTACAGCGGCGGCGGACTGGGAGCCTATACGATCAAGGTGGCGCTTGCCAAGATCAATATCTCTCCCGTGGCCGGGGTGACTTCCGGTATCCTGTGTAACATGCTGGTGTGTCTTGCAATCCTGGCAGCAGGCGCGGCAAAGGATATCGCCGGCAAAGTGTGGGCGATCTTTTTCCCGATGTGGGCATTTGTGATCGGCGGCTTTGAGCACTGCGTGGCAAATATGTTCTATATTCCGGCGGGGATGCTGGCAGCTTCCAATCCGGATTATGTCGCGAAGGCGGAGGAACTTTACGGGATTACGGCAGAACAGTGTGCGGGTCTTACTGTGGCAGGGAGCCTGAATAATTTCATTCCCGTCACGATCGGTAATATTATCGGAGGAGCTGTTTTTATCGGACTCATGTACTTCCTGATCGTTGTGAAGACAGGGAACAAAGCACAGTGATTTGCTTGGTTAAAAAACAAACCGAAATCGGTTTTTAATGAAAATAAGCCGCAGGCAGTCGAAACTGTCTGCGGCTTTTTTGCTTTGATAGGTAAAATGTCTGTCAGCGGCATCCTTCTGCATTACAGTGTCAAAAAGTCCATCTGATCCTGAATCTCATCGGGGATGGGAAAGCCCTGTTTCTTAAGCTTTCCGCACAGCACGTCATAGTGATGGAGCTTCTGCTTGGTGCGCAGCCCGTAGCGTTCGATGATATCTTTGTACAGTGGATGGGTTTTCAGTTCATCACGCAGCTTTCCGGAGAAAGGACAATAGTTGAACATGATGTTTCTGACTACTTTGTTCAGATGGGGAGCGCCTTTGCCCTCGAAGGTAATCCAGGTGATATAATCCATCACAAACATTTCCTTGAAGCTGTTCTTTGC
Source organism: uncultured bacterium (assembly GCA_946061355.1). GTDB lineage: Bacteria > Bacillota > Clostridia > Lachnospirales > Lachnospiraceae > VSOB01. The sequence goes on from CAMGRE010000106.1 coordinate 6,454, forward strand.
TTTCTGAAGGCTTGTCTTGATCTTCTCCTTTGCATCCGGAGAAAGATCACTGTTTTTCTTGAAGAACTGGGCATAGTCGCAATACTCGCTGGTCAGTGACATCTCAGAGATATCGTTCCAGCGTGCGCCTTGTACCCGTTTGCACATTTCCCAACGGAACTCACCGGTCAGTCTGGTGAGGATCAGATCAAGGTTCTCCAACAGAAAAGCGGATAACATCATCCGGGCGGGAGTGGTCCGGCGCTTGCCTTCAATCTCCTGCCACATTGCACCTCTTGTGCCGACATTCGGCATCAGGATGAAGTCGGGGAGGATTTCCGTCTGTACGAATTCACGACTGATTCCGCAGGCATCATTGGTGTATACTGTTTCGCGGTAAAAAGCGCAGAAATCCACATTTCGGATGGTGCGGAGCGCGTCCGAAATCTTTTGAGGGGTGACAAGCGCATCGGACAGAGATTTCAGGATATTATGCTCCGACAGGATCGGGCAGAATGTTGAGATCCTGCCAAAGGTCATTTTGTTGACCTGCGGGAATACATTCTCAAGCTCAAACAATACTTTGTCGGAAGTGGAGTGCAGCATTCTGGTCTCATCAGTTGCTGAGATCTTTCCGGAGGTGCGCTGCTCGTGCAGGGCAGCAGCATAGTCCATGTCAAATTCATTGCGGGAAGGTTCCTTATCCCCGTTATAGATTGCCTGGAACCACTCCTGAAGTGTATAGACGCCTTTGCGCGAATCGCCGTGGAACCGTTCGGCAATCGACAACAGATAAGATGTATTTTCCACGCCGGCAATTTCCGTATCCACAAAACCGAAATTGAGGAAAAGTTTTACCGGGATAGGAGCCGGACGACGTGAATGCAGACTCTCGAGAAGCACTTCTTTGTAGACCTCGTAGAAGTCCTTGGAGAGGTTGTTACGTATCCTTCTCGCTTCATCGCCCGTGTCGTTCTTATCAACCATTGCGCGGAAATCATCCAGTACTTCGTGGAAGTGAAGACAGAGGGCTTCATCGCATTTTCCGTATTCCAGGATCGTATCCAGAGCATGATCAAGTTCGGAAAGGGCGGAGCGATCCTCCGTACTTTCCGTAGCGGATGTGTCTCGGGATACAATAAGCTTCTGATATTCTTCAACGCGGTTTCGATATAAAGTCTGGTCGATCCAGGGAGCTTTGCCGAGCGCATCAAAAATATTGCTGAGTTTGGTCTGGATCAGCGTGGTATCCTGCTTCCGGCCGGTCAGTTTGAAGTAGAGGTTACTGTAGAGATCTGTCAGATCCATATGATTTTCGCTCAGGAGGAATTTTGCATTTTCCAGCAGATATTCTGAGATATCCGCACAGCACATAAGTGCTCTTTCAATATTCTCGCAGGCTTGCAGCAGAAAACCGGCTAACAGCGGTGTGTGCTTGTAGAATGCGGATTTGACACTTTTGTCAAGTGTATGGAAAGTTTCATAATAAGGCAGGAGCCAGTCGGAAATCATATCATCAGAGGAATAGGGCTCCAGGGTATCCATATCGGGCAGCTGCTGCGGTGATATGGAATTTTGTGTACAGATAGAGCGGTATTCCTGATAACTCCCGGTCAGTGCGGTGTAGGCTTCCTGACACTGGTTGTACAGCTGTATGCAATAACGCAATACAGCACATGATGTACGGATCTGAGCCGTAAAAAACAGATGTGCCACATCCGGCTTGGATTCCAGCAGTTGAAACAGCTTATCAGATGATTCGTACGGATAAGGGAGAAGAGTGACCGGCGTCAGAACGGTATATGTGCAGGAATGAAATCCTGTCCGGATATCCTGAATACCGATGATGTCACCTTTGCCCAGTGTGATCTCGCCGCCGGAAAACTGTGCGGATACACTTCCTGCACCGATCACATACAGTTCTTTTAATTGCTGTCCTGCGTGACAGACCGTGGTCCCGATGTCTTTGCTGATAACTGCCATTTTATTCCTCCCCCTGCAAATTGGTGCGAATATACGCGCAATCCTGACAAAAAATATGCTGCTTTGGAAATATATCTATTCATATTATACTAAAAAAAAATTTTTTTTAAAGTCC
>CAMGRE010000107.1 GCA_946061355.1 uncultured bacterium
TTGTATACAGGCTTGCGATCCGGGCCTTCCTGACCTCATCCTTATCCTTCATGATATCCTTGGGCTGTCCGCCTCCGCCGATACACCCGCCGGGACAGGTCATCACTTCCACGAAGTGATACTGTTTCTCGCCGCTCTGGATCTGCCCAATCACTTTCTCGGCATTCGCCGTGCCGTACACGATCGCGACATTCACGTCCAGATCTCCGACCTTAACGGTTGCCTCCTTGATCCCTTCATAGCCTCTGACCGGTTCAAAATGAAACAGCACATCCGGTGCGGGTTCCCCCGTAATATATTCGTATGCCGTCCTGAGGGCAGCCTCCATAACACCGCCGGTGTTGCCGAAGATCACACCTGCTCCGGATGCCTCTCCCATCAATTTATCATAGTCCTGATCCTCCAGAGAAGCAAAATCAATGCCTTCTTCCTTCGCCCACTTTGCAAGTTCTCTCGTGGTGATGACCATATCCATGTCCCGCATGTCCGGATCACCGTAATACTTCCCGGCATCGCTCATCTCATCCCTGCGGATCTCATACTTCTTGGCCGTACAGGGCGTCAGCGCCACATTCACGATTTTCTTCGGATCAAGCCCGACCTTCCTGGCAAAGTAAGTTTTGATCGTCGGCCCCTGCATACCGATCGGACTCTTGGCCGTAGAAATATTCGGCAGGATCTCCGGATGATAAATCTCCGCATATCTCACCCATGCCGGACAGCAGCTCGTAAACTGCGGAAGCGGCGCTGTCTGCTTCGTAACGCGCTCAATCAGTTCACTCGCCTCCTCAACGATCGTAAGATCGGCGGAAAAATTGGTGTCAAGGACATAATCAACGCCAAGCTTCTTGAGCAGCGCAACCATCTTGCCCTGAACAAAACTTCCGTCGGGCATCCCGAACTCTTCCCCGAGCGCTGCCCTGACGGACGGCGAAGTGCTGACGATCACAACCTTATCCGGATTATCAACCGCATCCCGCACATTCTGATACTCATATTTCTCTGTGATGCTGTCCACAGGACATACATTGGCACACTGGCCGCAGTTGATACATACTGCCTTACCGTCTGTCTCATCAAAGGTGTACGTTCCATGCACGCCGATCTGTGTCGTACACACTTCCTTACACATACCGCATTTGATACATTTCTCCTCATCACGGCATATGCTCGGGTTGTCCTTCTCGATCGGAACACGAACGTCAAGCGGTAAATGACTCATAGACCAAACCCTCCCAATCATACATTTTGCATAATTCATCCACTGCAATATTTTTCTATCTATTACAGGAATGATTTCTATTATTATAATATAAAAAAGAGGGTTTTGTCACGCAATTTGTAAATTTTTCAAGGAATTTTCAATACCTCTTCCACTATAAAAAGGAGGAATCCGTTCGATTCCTCCTTTCCGTACTATTGCTTAAACAACTTTTGTTAATGACAATGTCCTCCGCAGTGCTTGCAGTCGCAGCCGCACTGTAAAGATTTGCCGTTTTTCTTATCTCTGATCATGCTTCTGATAATAAGCGCAATCACGATGACCAGTGCTACACCTACGATAAATGTTGCCATCTTCTCTCCCATCTGCCACTGACAGCGGCTCACAGTTATGCTTTTGCCATTCCTTTCACACTTGTCTTCAATGTCTTACTCTGTTTGTATGGCCGAAACAACAGATACAGCAGGCCGATTACCAACAGGAACGCCACAACCGTTCCGATCCCGAATGTGCCCGTGGTGATGAGCGTGCCGATCTGGTATATGCACATGGATACGATATAAGCCATCACACACTGATAACTGATCGCGAACCAGAACCACTTCGCGTTATTCATCTCTCTCTTGATCGCACCCATCGCTGCAAAACACGGTGCGCACAGAAGGTTAAATACGAGGAATCCGTAAGCCGCGACCGGTGTCATAACGCTCGCAAGACTTCCCCATACTTCCGCGCCGTCTTCCGCAACTTCCGCAAAGCCGAACAGCAGTCCGAAGGTTGCAACCACATTCTCCTTGGCGATGAGTCCCGTAACGGCTGCAACTGCCATCTTCCAGCCTTCTCCCGCCTGTGTCCAGCCAAGAGGAGCAAAGATCCAGGAGATCGCGCTTCCGATCAATGCCAGGATACTCTCATCCAGCTGTTCCGCTTCCAGCATGCCGAAGCCGCCATCCGTCCAGCCAAAGCTCATTAAGAACCACAGAACGATCGTCGATAACAGGATGATCGTTCCCGCCTTCTTGATGAAGGACCAGCCGCGCTCCCACATGCTCCTGAGCACGTTGCCAGCTGTGGGCCAGTGATATGCCGGCAGTTCCATCACGAAGGGAGCCGGATCTCCGGAAAACATTCTCGTCTTTTTTAAGATAACGCCGGAGCAGATGATCGCTGCAACACCCACGAAATAAGCGCTCCATGATACCCATCCCGCATTACCGAAGAACGCACCTGCGATGAGTGCGATGATCGGAAGTTTCGCCCCACAGGGTACAAAGGTCGTTGTCATGATCGTCATCTTGCGGTCACGATCATTCTCAATGGTACGGGATGCCATGATACCGGGCACGCCGCAGCCGCTTCCGATCAGCATCGGAATAAAGGATTTACCGGAAAGTCCGAACTTGCGGAAAATACGATCCATGATGAACGCCACACGCGCCATATAGCCGCAGCTCTCCAGGAATGCCAGGAAAATGAACAGCACCAGCATCTGAGGCACGAATCCGAGCACCGCACCCACACCGGAAATGATACCATCTACGATCAGTCCTGTCAGCCAGTCTGCACAGCCGATCCCCTCAAAGAAGCTCTGTGCCCCCGGAACGATCCACTCTCCGAACAATGTGTCATTGGTCCATCCGGTAAGCCAGTCGCCGACCGTTGTGACAGATACATAATAGACAACAAACATGACCAGCGCAAAGATCGGAAGCGCCGCCCACCGGTTCGTGACGATCCGGTCGATCTTATCAGAAGTCGTCAGCTTTTCCTTGCAAACCTTTGTGACGCACTCGCCGATGATTGAAGAGATATATACATACCGTTCATTGGTGATGATGCTTTCCGTATCGTCATCAAAGGCTTCTTCCATCCGGCTGATCTCCTCTGACACATCCGGCACGGATTTCATCTGTTCCTGAATCTTATCATCCTTCTCCAACAGCTTAATCGCAAAGAACCGTTTCTGTTCTTCCGGGATCGAGCTGTCCAGCTTATTCTCGACTGCCGTGATTACTTCTTCCGCTTTCTCTGAAAAGGTATGCACTCTTGTGACGGCTGCCTTCTTCTGTGCAAGCGCCACTGCCTTCTCTGCCGCTTTCTGAATGCCCGTTCCCTTTAACGCCGAGATCTCGATCACTTCACAGCCCAGCTTTTTGCTGAGCTTATCTGTGTGGATCACATCTCCTGACTTCTCCAGTACATCCGCCATGTTGACCGCCATCACAACCGGAATGCCAAGCTCCATGATCTGTGTTGACAGATACAGATTTCTCTCAATATTTGTGCCATCCACGATATTAATGATGGCGTCCGGTCTCTCCCCAATCAGATAATTTCTGGCAACCACTTCCTCCAGCGTGTATGGTGACAGGGAGTAGATACCCGGTAAGTCCATGATCACAACATCTTTATGTCCTTTTAACTTACCTTCCTTCTTTTCAACGGTTACACCCGGCCAGTTCCCAACGAACTGATTGGATCCGGTCAGTGCATTGAACAACGTTGTCTTTCCGCTGTTCGGATTCCCTGCAAGTGCAATTTTTACTGACATCGTCTTTTCTCCTTTATTCCGGTTAGTTTATCTTTATTTATATTAGTTTCTACTAACTTCCGGCCAAAAAAAATTACTCGACCGGCACAAACCATTTACTCCACAACGATCATTTCCGCGTCCGCTTTTCTGATGGAAAGCTCATAGCCACGGACGGTAACTTCTATCGGGTCTCCGAGGGGTGCTACCTTTCTCACATAGACATCCACTCCCTTTGTGATGCCCATATCCATGATTCTTCTCTTGACCGGTCCCTCTCCCGTAAGCTTTGCAACCTTAACAGTCTGACCGCAGGAAATTTCCTTTAATGTCTTCATCCTTCCTATTCCTTTCTGCTTTTTCAGGTTTTTGTGATGCCTAAACCATAATCTTGTTTGCCATGTCCTTGCCGACAGCAACTCTGGAATCTTTTACATTTACGATCAGATTGCCTCCCGCCTCAGATACAACTGTCACAACACCACCTGCCACAAAGCCCAGGTTCTCTAAGAATCTCCTGGTCTCCTCTTTTCCTCCGACTCTCTTAATCGTGTTTGTCTCTCCGGCACTCATCATTGTCAGCGGCATCATCTCACCCCTTCTTTCTCATATCAATTGAGAATTTTTTTCTTTTCATTGGTTAGAATACTCTAACTTTCATTAGTTGTCAATTACTTTATTGAGTTTTTTTATCAAACAAACTCATCTGTGTCATTTTCAGCGATCTCACCTTACGCTCCGTAATGACGTCCTGATCCGTTATCCTGCTGCACAGGATCGGCGAATCGGGATCGTAGAGTGCGTAGTTCTCCCTAACTCTGCCCACGGAATCATTCGCATAGCAATACTTGCAGCCGTTTTGACAGGTATGATAGGTCCCGACCTCCACACTCTCAATACAGCCGCATTCCTTCCGCTGGTTTTTATCCTTTGAAGCGCTTATCTTATAGCCGATGATCCGCTCGATCAACTGTTTATCAATACAGCTGTTGTGCTCAATCCCACATGCTGCCAGGTCAATCGCTTCCGCACAGGAAGCAATCTTCATCCCGTTTTGTCCGGCGATCTGCGAAAGTCCGGAAGCAAATTTTGTAAGCGCCTCTTTCTCCGGATCGACCATGCATATTCCCTGCATGTTCTTCCTTGTCTTGGCATACAGATCAACAAAACTGATCACCACCCGTTCGGTATAGCCGCGCAATGCTCCCGCGATCTCGCCAAATGCCCTGACATGATAAGCTTCGGTATAGCGCTCCGTAAACAGAATGGGATCATATCTCCAGATGACTTTTCCCTTTCCGATCCCGCGGGACAGTTCCCGGAAAGCTTCGATGAGCACTGTCCTCTTATCGGGCAGATTCGGCTCAATATCTTTCCCGTATCCGGTCAGTGTAAATTGAAAATAGTAAGGATACTCCCACAGTTCCTCCAGCCTGTCCATCAGGGGCAGCGGATTCTTGGTCCAGAACACAATACAGTCCACCAGCTCCGGAGACAGATCGATCCTGCTGACCTGATGAGCGTTCATGGGATTCCTGACACACAGAAACCCCTCCCTGATCCGATTCAGAAACCACTCCGAGTAATAATTCGGAATATCCGTCCGCCTGCTCACACTTAAGATCATAATCGCACTCCTGTCATATGCTGTAAATTCCCCTGTCTGATAAAGTATACACCATGGGCGTCTATGGTTTCAAAGGTGTGGTAAATAATTTCTATATTTAAGATAAAAAGTGATATTATCTGCTCAAAAAGTGTGATATGATTGCACAATCACAAAAGATTTGGAGGTGCATTCACATGTTGGAAGAGATGACAGCGTGCTACGGGCCCAGATATTCGGATATCCCGGATATCAAGGAGGACGGTTCGGAAAGCATTCGCTACGATAATCCTGATTTTCCGCTTTTCTGCAGACGGAATTTTATTCCGGCAAAACTGATTCCGCCGGGAATGACGATCCACTGGCACAGTGACCTGGAATTCATCTATATCAAAGAGGGAAGCGCCTTTTATCAGCTGAACGGCTGCATGGTCAAAATGGAAGCCGGGGAAGGGATCTTTGTAAACGCAAAGCAGCTTCACATGCTGATCGCAGGTGACGAAGACTGCGTGCTGGACTGCATCATTTTCCATCCTATGATCCTGTGCGCCTCCAAGCATATGGAAGAGAAATATGTGCATCCCATCATCTCCAATCCGTCCGTGCCCTATCTGCTTTTGCATGAGAACACGCCCTGGGAAGGAACACTTCTCGCGAACTTAAGCCTGCTCTATGAACTTTCCGAGCAGGAAGATTGCGAACTTGAGATGTTGAAAACAGTCTGCGACATCTGGCAGCTTCTGTATGACAACATTCCGAGGCTCCCTTCCAAAACAAAAAAATACGACGGCGGTTTTGAGATCATCAAGAGGATGATCGCCTATATCCAGGAGCATTACAGCGAATCCATCACGCTTCATGATCTCTGTCTGGCAGGCGGGGTGGGCAAGACATCCTGCGCAAAGCTGTTCCAGAAATATGTAAGCACCACTCCGATCGATTATATCAGACATTACCGTGTCGCAAAGGGGATTGAGCTTCTGCACGAGACCGACATGCCGATCACAAAGATCGCCCAGGAGACGGGCTTTGGCGGAACAAGCTTCTTTGCCAAGACCTTTAAGGAAATCACGGGGATCACGCCCAGACAGATGCGAAAAGGAGGCCAGATCCATGTTTAGCAAGTATCTGTTTATCTATAAAACCCGTATCATCCGCAGTTTTACCTATAAATTCGATGTATATGGAAACATTCTGATGCAGACGATCATCATGATCACCACCTCTTTTTTCTGGAAAGCGCTGTTCAAAGGCAGCACCTTCGGAAACAACATTACGGCAGACAGCATGATGACCTACACGATCATGTCCTCTGTTCTGTCAGTGCTATTCATCACGGGAGTGGAAAGACGCATCCAGCAAAGCGTGGAAAAAGGAACGATCGCCATCGATCTCATGCGCCCTGTAAATGTATTCGGCATGTTTCTCGCGGAAGACCTCGGAAGCATCACGGCGCTGCTTGTCCAGAATCTGCTCCCGATCCTGATTCTGGGAAGCGTGCTGATCAAGTTCCCTGCGATTGTGTCATTGTCCGCTATTCCGATGTTTATGGCAAGCGTCATCCTCTCGATGGCAATCAACTGGCTGCTGGCGGCGATCTTCGGCATGTGGGCATTCACAGCAATCTCTATGGATCCGCTCTATCAGGCGAAAAAGCATCTGGTCCGACTTCTGTCCGGAAGCATTATCCCGATATGGTTCTTTCCGAAACGGATCGCGGACATTCTGAATGTGCTGCCGTTTGTATACATCTATCAGCTTCCGCTTGATATCTATATCGGAAGCGCATCGAACGCGGAAATTTACAGCCGTATGCTGATACAGCTCGCATGGGTTCTCGTCCTCGGAGCATTATTTTATATTCTTTCCGGAAAGAGTCTGAAGAAAGTTCTGGTGCAGGGAGGATAATATGAGAAAAACATACTCGACTTTGGCGCATTATCTCAGCGTCACCATATACAGCATAAAAATGGCATTGCTCACGATCGTAGAGTATCCGTCCAATATTCTCGGCTGGCTGCTCTCCAACCCGATCCAGTTCCTGCTCGGGTTTGCCGCCATCCGATTCGCCGTGGAACAGTTTGGCGAAATCAACGGCTGGAACTACGGACAACTTGCATTCCTGTATGGGATTTCCGTGATCTCTCATGCCCTCTCGATGATCTTTTTCGTGCAGGGCTGGTTTATGGGATTTTACGTGATCGAAGGGGAATTTGACCGCTTCCTCACAAGACCGATGAGCGTCCTGTATCAGTTCTTCTTTACGAACATCAATGTTTTCGGGCTCACCGATCTCATCCCCGGCATTTTGGTTTTCCTGTACGGGTGTGTGAAGACGGACTTTCCGTTCACGGCTTCCAATGTTGTCGGGATCCTCGTCATGCTGGCCGGCGCAGTCCTGATCCGAGGCGGCATCTACCTCCTGTTGGGATCGACCTCCTTCTGGACAAAGAGCGCCAATGATTTCGGGCAGTTCACACAGGAAATCTTCGACAAGACAACCATGTACCCGCTGTCCATGTATCCGGAATCCTTGCAGCTGATCCTGACCTTTCTCATCCCGATCGGCTGGGTGTCCTTCTATCCCGCATCGGAACTCATGGGAATCGAAAACACTTTTTCAACCGGAGGCATGGGCGTATGGATCACTCTGGGTGTGGGAATCGCTACAATGATGATAGTCGGTCTGGTATTCCGGGCGGGTTTAAAACAATATGAAAGTGCAGGAAACTGACGGGGAGAAATGATATGATAACTGTAAAAAATCTTTATAAAGAATATCACGTTGTGCAAAAGGGAAAAGGGCTTGGCGGAACGCTGAAAGCTCTTGTACGAAATGAAAAAAAGATTATAAAAGCCGTAAACGGACTGGATTTCCATGTGGACAAAGGGGAGATCGTCGGCTTTATCGGTCCGAACGGCTCCGGCAAAAGTACTACGATCAAAATGATGACCGGAATCCTCACACCGACCTCGGGCGAAGTGCTGATCGACGGATGCAATATCACGAAATACCGCAAGGATGTCGTCCGTGAGATCGGCGTCGTATTCGGACAGCGCACTCAGCTCAACTGGGATCTGCGGTTGGAAGAGACCTTTGAACTTCTCCGACACATTTACAGAATTGACAAAAAGGAATAC
>CAMGRE010000108.1 GCA_946061355.1 uncultured bacterium
CAAAACGCCTGAAGGAGTGCTTCAAGCAGTTGGCCAAGACCATTCCGGTCGAGAAGTTCACCATACAGGAGGTTGTTGACGGGGCAGGTGTGATCCGACCGACTTTTTACAATCATTTTCAGGATAAATATCAGCTTATGGAACGGATTTTCAAAGATGAAGTGATCGAGCCGGTACGGCCGCTGCTTCGTAACGATATGCTCCATGAGGCGGTGGAACTGATCTTTCTCAATATTTTGCAGGAAAAGGAATTTTACAGCAAGATCTACCGGATGGAGGGGCAGAATTCCTTTGAGAGCATTTTGAAGGACTGTCTGTATGATGCGATCATCGATCTGACGGAGGAGTTTGCGGGCAATAAGGTGACGGGGTTCAAGCTTCTGGGACATGAGATGCTGGCGGAGTATTATTCCCGCTTCTTTGTAATGTTCGTGCTTGCGTGGATGCGGGACGGTATGAGCGTATCTCCCAGAGAGATGGGTGATATGTTTGATTATATCAAGGATCATTCCATGTATGAGATCCTGCGGGAGATGAAGTGAGAAAGAAAAAGGAGGTTTACGAGATGAATTTTTTTGACAAAGCGGAAAAGATATTGACCGAGACAGGACAGGGAATGGAGCGCAAGGCGAAGAATCTGGCGGAAGCGGTTCGCCTGAAAAATATGATCCACACCTGTCAGGAAGTGATCGATCAGAATTACAAGGAGATCGGGAAATCTTATTTCGAGGCGAATAAGGACAACGCGGACAATCCGTATGCCGATAACTGCAAGGCGATCGCGGATGCGATGACCGGTATGGAAGCGCTGAAGAAGCAGCTTGAGGAACTGGAATAGGAAACGGCCGTAAAAAATGTCAGGACATAAACCGATATTTATGTCCTGACTTTATTAGGGGAGGATAAGTATTACTTCTTCTTTGGTAACAAGTTTAATCAAAGGAGGGGGTCCATTTGATCATTCATAGTATTACCGGTGCAACAGGAAATATACAACAAAAATTTATTTTTACAGAGGAAAAAGAAATGGAGATTCAGAGTATTGATATTGTGGGGCTTGGTGCCCTTGGCGTGATGTACGCGGATTTTTTTACCAAGAAGCTTGGAAAGGAACGCGTGCGTGTGCTGGCGGACAGCAGCCGGGTTGAGCGATACCGCAGGGATCAGGTGACTTTTAATGGGGACAAGTGCGATTTTCAGTATTGCGATGCTGCAAAGGAGAGCCGCCCAGCGCAACTTATTTTATTTACGGTAAAGTACGGCGCGCTCGCGGAAGCTATGGAGGAGGTGGCGCATCTGGTGGAGGAACACACGATCCTGCTCTCCGCGCTGAACGGCATCCGCAGTGAGGAGGATCTGGCGAGGCGGTTCGGCGCAGACAAGGTGGTGCACTGTATTGCCCAGAAGATGGATGCGCTCAAGGAGGGAAATACGGCAACCTGCGCCAATCATGGGGAGCTGGCGCTCGGTATCATGGGAGAGGACAGGAAAGAGAACCTGGATGCCGTGGTAGCTTTCTTTGAGAGGACGGGATTCTGTTATTCATGCCCGGAGGATATCCGACATGCCATGTGGAGCAAGCTCCTGTGCAATGTCGGCGTGAACCAGACCGTTACCTGGTATGCGGGAACCTACCGCACCGTGCAGCAGGAGGGAGAGGCGCGTGAGATGATGAAGGCTGCGATGGAGGAGGTGATCCTCGTGGCGAACGCGGAGGGCGTCGATCTGACGAGACGGGATCTGGAGCAGTGGGTGTCTATCATTGATACCCTGAATCCGGACGGCGAGCCGTCCATGCGTCAGGACAGCAAGGCGGGCAGGAAGACGGAGGTGTCGCTGTTTGCGGGGACGATCTGTGAGCTTGGCAGGAAACACGGGATTGCCACGCCGGTGAATGACCGCTTCCTGGAGCGGTGGGGAACGGCTTAGACCGGGCGGATTGCGGCAGTCTTGCGGAGCCTTGGAGACCGGACCGGACGATGAGAGCATTCTGCCGGTAGACAGGCTTGACAAAATCTGATAGAATATAGTCGCTAATAAGTTCGGTGCAGGTCGGAGCGGAACCGCGTAGACCGTAAGAAAATGATACAGATACAGAAAAGGGGAAATAGAAATGGCATTATTGGAACAGTGGAGAGGAATGGCTTATGACGAGAAGGCCAACAAGGGAGATCTCCAGAGATTATGGGCTGATTACTTCCAGAAAGAGAAGGATATCTACGCAGAGCTTCTGAAGAATCCGGATGACGAAGTAAAAGGTACGGTGAAGGAGCTTGCGGAGAAATACAATGTCGACATTATGACGATGACAGGTTTCCTTGACGGGATCAACGACAGCCTGAAGGTGGCAAATCCGATTGAGGAGATGGAGGAGAATACCGAGGTCAGCCTTGGATTCGACAAGGAACTCCTCTATAAGAATATGGTAGGCGCAGGCGCAGACTGGCTGTACGGACTGGAAGAGTGGAACGACATTTTTGACGAGGACAAGCGCAAGGCTCTCTACAAGGAGCAGAAATCGTCCATGACGGTCGTGAAGGGCGCCAAGGTATATCCGAATGATCCTTGTCCCTGCGGAAGCGGCAAAAAATATAAAAAATGTTGCGGTAGAAATAAATAATCTGAGGAAAGCCCGGCCATACTAACAAGTGAAAAAATTTGTTAGGAGGTTTGAACATGGCTCAATTGGATTGCGGCGTACAAAACTGTGTGTACAATAAGGACAAGGCTTGCAGCAAGGGAGATATCATGGTGGGCGGCAAGCATGCCAGCACCAAGGACGATACCTGCTGTGAGAGCTTTGCCGAGAAGAGAGGTACGGACTCGTATGTCAGCGCTCTGGAACATCCCTGCAGAACCATCGGGATCGACTGCGAAGCATGTGAGTGTAAGTACAATACGGATTACAGATGCTTTGCCGAGCATGTGGACATTCAGGGAAATGGCGCATGTAAGTGTGAGCAGACATGCTGTGCTACATTTTTAAAGAAATAGTATTGACATGAGATCGGGGATGTGGTATGTTCTTTATGTTATGGAATAACAAGCAGAGTATCCGCTCTCACCCGGCAACGATCTGGTTCGCCGGTGTCAACAAGTTCCCGATACAGGATTTATCTTCAGATTTCCGATCGGTCATTTGAGTGGATAGTTATGCTATCCACTTTTTTTCGCGTGAAAGCGCGGCATACATAATATGGAGGTGTAAAACTATTAGCGATTTAATGATTAACGAACAGATTAGGGACAGAGAGGTGCGTCTGATCGGAGAGGACGGAGAACAGCTGGGGATCATGTCTTCCAGAGAAGCCATGAAGCTGGCAGAGGAGGCAGGGCTTGACCTGGTGAAGATTGCTCCTACCGCTAAGCCGCCTGTATGCAAAATTGTGGATTACGGTAAGTTCAAATATGAACAGACCAGAAAAGAAAAAGAGGCAAAAAAGAAGCAGAAGGTCATTGATGTCAAGGAGATTCGCCTTTCCCCCAATATTGATACCAATGATCTGAATACAAAAGTGAATGCGGCCAGAAAGTTCCTTTCCAAGGGTGACAGAGTCAAGGTTACCCTGCGCTTCAGGGGACGTGAGATGGCGCATATGGCAAACAGCAAACACATCCTGGACGATGTGGCAGAGAGCCTTTCCGATATCGCGGTGGTGGAGAAAGCCCCCAAGGTTGAGGGAAGAAGTATGACAATGTTTTTAACTGAGAAGCGCTAGTTTGTACAGTTAAAATATAAGTTTGTTTTTTCAGAATGAATTGATAGGAGGATTTAAGCTATGCCGAAAATGAAGACAAGCAGAGCAGCAGCAAAACGTTTTAAACTGACAGGTACAGGAAAGTTAAAGAGAGCTAAGGCTTACAAGAGCCACATCCTGACAAAGAAGTCCACAAAGAGAAAGAGAAATCTCAGAAAACCTGCGATTACCGATGCTACAAATGTTAAGAATATGAAGAAGATTTTACCGTACTTATAAGTCGTTAGGAGGATAGAGAGATGGCAAGAATTAAAGGCGGATTAAACGCAAAGAAGAAACACAATAGAGTATTGAAGCTTGCAAAGGGTTACAGGGGAGCAAGAAGCAATCAGTACAGAGTGGCTAAGCAGTCTGTGATGAGAGCGCTCACATCTTCCTACGCAGGCAGAAAAGAGAGAAAGCGTCAGTTCAGACAGCTGTGGATCGCCCGTATCAATGCGGCTGCAAGACTGAACGGACTTTCCTACAGCAAGTTTATGTATGGTCTGAAGCTTGCTGAGGTGGACATCAACAGAAAGATGCTCGCCGAGATGGCAGTGAACGATGCAGCAGGCTTCGCAAAGCTGGCTGAGATCGCAAAAGAGAAGATCGCATAGTATCTGAATGGACTGAAAATGACAGAGGTCTCTGCGGGATGCAGAGATCTCTTTTTTCACGACGGCTGTAATAAAATGAAAACGGAAGTTTCCGCATCATCGCAGGAACTTCCGTTTTATTATTCATATTTACTTTACATGGATGCGCCGCAGCGGTCGCACTTGTTATCGTTGTTGGCATCGACATGTCCCAGTGCCGAGATCGTCGTTGTGTAGAATACGCCGCAGGAGCAGGCGCGCTTTCTCGTACCGCTCTCTGTACAGGTCGGTTCCAGTTCAATCGTGATAATATTGTAATTGTGCTCATGGATCTCCGGCAGTTTGTCGATCACCTGCTCTTCCGTCGCACCGCAGGTGCTGCAGACACGTTTCTTCAAGCCGGTCGTTTCCGTGGTGGCCTTGATCTCGGTGAACCAGTTGTTCCACCGGTGTCCCGTTGCAGCGGGAGCGCTCTCCGTGTAAGTGTTGCCGCATTTGCTGCAGGTATAGGTTGTGATCCCGTTTGTCGTACAGGTGGCGGGAGTCGTCACCGCGGATGTATAGGTATGCGCGCAGGTGGAATCGCCTGAGCTTGAACTGCCTGATCCGGAGCTTCCGGAACCGGAACTGCCGGAGCCTGAACTGCTCGATCCGGAGAGCTTGGCTATGGTTTTTGTCTCTGTTTTTCCACAGGTCTTACATGTTCTCGTCTGTTCACCCTCTGCGGAGGTGGTTGCCTCTTTGGTCGTCGTCCAGTCGCCCCAGTTGTGGTCGTAGTTGAGCGCCTCGGAGGAGATCGTCACACCGCAGATGTTGCACTTGATCTCTATTTTGCCGGGTTCGCCGCAGTTGCCTTCCGTTACGATCGTTTTGCGGCTCGGATGATTGGTTGCGGCTATTTTGGTCTTAAAGGTGCTTCCGCAGATTGAGCAGGTGAAAGTCTTTTCGCCCGGTTCTGTACAGGAAGCCTCTGATGTGATCTCATAAGTATAAGAGTGCTGATGGTCGACAACATCCTTTTTCTTACTGTTTGTTGAGGAAGTGTCCGCAGAAGTGAGCATCGGGATCACTTCCTCCTTCAGGACACGTCCGCACACGCTGCAGCACTGCTGTCTCAGTCCGGTCTGTGTGGCGGTTGCCACTCTCACGGTAACCCAGTCGCCTGCCTTGTGCTCCAGGGAGGGGATGGAATCCACATAATAATCTCCGCAATAGCAGTCATAACGCACCTCGCCGTTCTCGGTACAGGTGGCGGGCCGTAAGATCGTAGCGGTATAAGTATGCTTGTGACCGTTCTCGGCGCTGAAGACCTCGCCTGATGTTCCGGACGGATCAGAGGTCCCCGCCGGTGCCTGATCGTCTGTTCCGGCGGTATCCGCATCCGCCGTGAGCACATCCACAGCGATCGTTTCGCTGGAAGCGGCAGTCTCTATGGCGGTGGTTTCATCTTCCGGTTTGACGGTATTGTAATAAAGAATGACTCCCGTGCCCACGATAGCAATAATGCCGAGCGCTACCAGAACACTCAGAAGTCCCCTGACGATATTCCCCATGGCAGTCATGACTCCTTACAGAAAAAAGATATGTAATTATTTGGAAAACTGTAATTACATGTATAACTCTATTAGACAATATTTCGGCAAAAAAAGCAATAAAGTAAATAAGAAATCAATAGAAAAAGAAGGAAAATTTAAGAGAATCTTCATTGCGGGGCATGAGTAAAAAGTGTATGATGAAACCATTATGAAATATATAGGACTCTTTATCAAAAAACTATTGCGGTATTTGTTGAAACCTCTTTCGTTCCTGCCCGCTATTCTCGTGATGTATATGATTTTTTCCTTTTCGTCACAGACCGGCGTAAGTTCCGCGGAATTAAGCAGAAAAGTAAGCCACAAAGTTGTTGTGACGGTGAATACGGTGTTGGAAAAGGGATGGAATGAATCCCAGATAGACGCACGCACGGAACAGATCCATTATTATGTGCGCAAGACCGCCCATATGACGGAGTACTTTATCCTGGCGGCCTCAGTTGCATTTCCGCTGTATGTGTACGGCGTGCGCGGGATATGGCTGATGCTGTATGCGGGAGCGTTCTGCGTGGGATTTGCCTGTCTGGATGAGTATCATCAGTCCTTTGTGGCGGGAAGGGGAGCGTCCAAGCGGGATGTCATGATAGACAGCATTGGTATCTTTGCCGGACTGATCGTCACCAGGATTGTGTGTTTTATCGGGCGAAAGACAATTTTCAGTCCGCTGTCGCTGGAAAAAAGACGTTCCTGATGAAAAATTGTGCAAAGTAGATAACAAATACTGGAAAATCAGTGCAAGTTCATAAAAAATTCACAATAACTTCACAGACTCGTATCACCTTACTGTTACAATAATAGCAGAGAAGGAAACCGGCACATGGAGCCGGGGCGGGGTTTGATGTATGCGGTTTGTGAAGAAAAAGAGCAGCCTCATTCTGGCGGGGCTGTTTTTCCTGGCGTTTTTGCTGAATCTGATCGCATGGAACAGCAGGACATTCTGTGATTTTTATGTCAAATATATTTTTCCGGCATGGGTCAATACCTATGGAAGGTTTACCGGGCTGTTTTCTTTTTCGACGGGAGAGATCATGCTGGCAGTGGCCGTGATCGCTGTTGCGGCTGCATTTATCCTGATCATCACAGCGGCAGGATTTACGCTTGCCCGCAGGAAGTATGCGGAGAAGTTCCGGTATTTCTGCAGGCGGTTTCTCCGGGGGATGCTTTGGGTGACGGCGGTCGTCTCTGTCGTGATGACCTGCAATTGCTTTATTCTGTATCATTGTTCCACCTTTGAGGAAAAGTATCAGGTAAAAGGCGGAGAGTATAAGATTTCGGAGCTGGCGGCGGTGCGTGACTATGTGGTGCGGCAGGCGAATGCGCTCGCGAAGGAGATTGAACGGGATGAGCAGGGAAATATCCTGTATGAGGAGGATATGAAGGCTGAGGCGACATCGTCCATGGAGCGTCTCGGCGGTCAGGGATATGAACAGCTTGCAGGGTATTATCCTCAGCCGAAGGGAATCATGGCTTCCGGATTCCTGAGCCAACAGTATATGCTTGGATATTATTTTCCTTTTTCCATGGAAGCCAACTATAATGATGTGATGCACATTACGAACAAGCCGGCTACCATGTGTCATGAGCTGGCACATCTGAAGGGCTTTATCTATGAGGATGAGGCGAACTTTATCGGATATCTGGCGTGCATTCATTCGGAAGACAAACTGTTCCGTTACAGCGGGTATCTCAGCGTGCTGAATTATCTGGACAATGCTTTTTATCAGGCAGTGGGAGAGGACCGGGATGTCTATCGTTCGCATGTCAAGATCTCTGATCAGGTAAAGAAAGACAACGTGTTTCTCACGGAAGAAACATGGGAGAAGGTGGAGAAAAAAGCAGTAGTCAGCACAGCTGCGGTAAAGAAGGCCAGCAGAGCATTCGTTGATACAAATCAGAAAGTTAACGGCATTGAGGACGGCATTGCCAGCTACGGCAGAGTCGTTGGGCTGCTTCTCGATTATTATGACGGCGTTTTGTACCGCATATAGTGCACGCACGGTCTGTTGACGTCGCGTGAGACGGTGTTACACACAGAATTATCGCGAATCGTGGCGGGATGTATGGCACATCCCGTTTTTTTATGTTACAATATCGGAAGATGTTGTAACGCGCGGGTGGGACTTATGATAAAAGAAGATATCAGGATCAAACAGGTGATTGTGCATATTCTGGACAGTACGGTGGGGTTGCCGGTATTGTCCGACAGTGTCATTGACTTTGGAAGCGATTTTGCGGATTTTCTCAGGGAGCATATTTACAGGATCGTGGCGGGAGATGACAGCAAGGACTGCGAATTTTATAAGGAACAGTCTGAGATCTACCAGATGATGAAGGAATATGATGACGACCGGTTTGTCGATATGAGCAAGCAGGCGGCGGAACTGCTGTACGGCATTATGAACAGCAATATTGATATTCCGCCGGCCGATCTGGTGGTGGTAAGGTTTAAGGCGCGGGACGAGGAGTTCCTTGCCTTTCTTAAGATGAATTTTAAGACTTCCTACACGCACAGGACACTTTCGGAGGGAGAGGGAAATTATAACGAGATCATCC
>CAMGRE010000109.1 GCA_946061355.1 uncultured bacterium
CGAAGCGGGTGATGGGAATCGAACCCACGTATCCAGCTTGGAAGGCTGGTGTTCTACCATTGAACTACACCCGCAAAATATATAGATCGGCACTACCAAAATTACTGTCAGAAAGGAGAATCCGTTGCTTGATCCTCTTTCGTACCGATCAGCACTTGACCATAATAACATGGCAACCATAAAAAGTCAAATCATTTCTTAACTCAATAAAAAATTTAGGTTTGTTATATTTTGCAGTGATAAAATTTATGTATAAAGCATAAACTATTTCTGCCACTACTCAAAATACCATTTGACAGTTCAGTTGTTCGATGATACATTGTTTTTAGTGGTTGCGCTGCGGAATCTTGCGATGCCCGCAGCCGGAGGAGCTCACGCGTGGGCTCCTTTTTACATGTTGCAACAGCACAAAGGAGGTTTTAGAAATCAAAGGCAAAAAATTTTATTCATATGATGAGCAAATTAATAAGCTCAAAAAAGAAAAGCAGCTAATTATTTCTGATGTTACTTTTGCCAAAAACACGCTCCAAAAAATAAGCTATTTTTCTTTGATTGGTGGTTATAAAGATTTATTTAAGCACAAACCTTCCGGCAAATACCTGTATGGTGTTACTTTCGAAGAAATAACTGCTTTCTATTATTTTGACGAAGATTTAAGAACACTTTTTCTTAAATACATATTGCATGTCGAAAGACAATTAAAATCTATGCTTTCGTATTTTTTCTGCGAAAAATATGGCGAACAGCAATCTGCTTACTTATCCCCAACCAATTACAATCAAACACACCGGAACACAAAGGCTATAAACCAGTTAATTACTACTCTGAATAAAGCAATCTCTCTACCAAGTAATTACAGTTATATTACCCATTATGCAACTGTATATAACAGTGTTCCATTATGGGTAACAATCAATGTACTTACATTCGGGCAGATTTCAAAAATGTATCAATACGCAACTACTGACATTCGGGCAAAAATAAGTCTTAATTTTGCTAATATTTCAGAGACACAGTTGCATCAATTTATCCGTATTCTTGCAAGCTGTAGGAATGTATGTGCACATAGCGAACGCCTTTATTCTTTTCATGTAAACGAAGCCATTTCTGATATGCTGCTACATAAAAAATTGCAATTACCACGAAAAAAAGAGCAATATGCCGTTGGCAAACAAGATTTATTTGCCGTAGTAATTGCTCTTCGATATCTTATCGACAATAACGAATTCCGTAAGTTTAAAATAGAACTAAAACGTCTAATTCATTCTGTTCTTAAAAATTGTCCCCACATCAGTCAAGAACTGCTTTTTTCTAAAATGGGCTTTCCGGAAAACTGGGAGAAAATCAACCGCTTCAAAAAAATAAAATAATCTTTGGCTACTGCGCCATCACCAGCTTCTCAAACTCATCAATCTCAACCGGTCTGGAGTAATGATATCCCTGATAATAAGTAGAGTTATACTGTCTGAGGAACCGGCTCAGCGACTCATTCTCAACGCCTTCCACACATGTCGTAACACCCATATCATTGGAGCATCCTATGATATGCTGAACGATCGTCTGATTCACCGGGGTATCCTCAATATTTCTCACAAACGAAATATCCACCTTGAGCTCGTCCACCGTCAGTTCCTTGAGCAGTCCGAGTGAAGATGCGCCCGTTCCGAAGTCATCCAGTGCGATCTTGATTCCTTTGGAATGGAAGAAGTCCACTTCCTGTTTCACAAACTGATAATCAAGATTCCGGGAACGTTCTGTCAGTTCCAGACACAGATCTTCCGGCGGAAAGTCCGTCTCTTTCAAGATGTTTACAACGGAATCCCTGAAATCTCTTCTCTCGAGCTGAGGAACCGCAATATTGACATTCACCACAAAATCAGACTGTATCTCCTTCATGCGTTTGGCATCCGCGATTGCCTGCCGCAGAATCCAGTTGCCCAGATCAAAAAAGCTCGGATCCGATTCCAGCCACGGAATAAATCTGTTGGGCGGCACCACACCATACGTATCATTTCTCCACCGAAGCAATGCCTCCATACCCACAATGCGCTCTGTCTTTGCATCAACAATCGGCTGATAACACAGGAAAAATCCTTTACAGCCCTGTGCAATGCTCTGATGAATCTCACCGATCTGTTTGATATCAGTCTTCTCATCCGCTCCTATGCCGTCAATCGGACAGAAAAATACCAGTTCTCCCCGGAAATTTCTCTTTGACTGATTCATTGCATAGGAAAGACAGCTCTTGACAACCTCCGCGGTTCCGGAATAGTCTTTCACGACAAAACTGCCGCCCGCTATCATGAGCGCAAGCACAATTCCATCAATCCTGACAGCTGATTCTGCCATTTTCTGAATGCAGGTATAGCAGGCTTCCAGATCCGGACGATCTTTACCCTTCATACAGATTGCAAACTTTGCACTGTCAAGGCGGTATACACTGCCGTCCGTACCAACGATCTCACGCAGCGCGTCCGCAAAGGTTTTTAACACCTTGTTACCATACTCATAACCGTACATCTCATTGATATGACTGAACAGATTGATCCCAACCTTCAGCAAACCGACATGCTCTCTGTTTATGATCATCTGTGTGAGATCCGACATAAAGGTCTCATTGTTATGCAGACTTGTAACAGCATCTATGGAGTCCCTGATCCCGTGATTCACGATAACGCCGGCAAACAGATCGGGTTTCTCGCCATTACCTTTCAGCACCGTACAATTACAGGTACATACAACATAATTCCCATACCCGTTTTTAATACGGTACTCAAAATTCTGCCACTCTGTTTTTCCGGTAATCACCGCATCAAATTTCTCACGATATGTAGCAATATCATCGGGATGGATCATTTTCTCCCAAATCGATCCCACATCTAAAATATATTCTCCCGGCAGATTAAAATAATCCACCGCGTTTTTTGACCATCTGGAAACATTTGTATCCAAATTATTTAAAAAAAGATAGTTATTTTCATTTGCATTCGAATACGCCTCAAACGTGCGTTCCTGCAATCCTGATAAATCCAGCATACATAACCATCCTTTCCTACAATTCCCCTCACATTTTCATGTATTCTTATCCTAGCACATTTTCCCAATTATGACAATTCGCTACATCTGACGCTTATTTTCATTATTTTCGCAATATATTGTGTTTTTTTCTAATAAAATATGCTATTATACAAAAAATCTTGTTTCATCCATTAAGGAATCAGCTTAAACACCGCCGTGCTGGAATACGTTAACGGCTGATCGCTGGCAAAAAAGACAGTGCCTTTGACCGGCGCCATGATCTCCTCCAGCGCCTCTCCGTCATAGGGACTTAAGATACAGGCAAGCAGCTGCCCCTTTTGCACCGTCTGTCCCGTGCGGACATAACGCTCAAAAATGCCCGCCTTTCCGGCTCTTGCCGTAACCAGATCCACATCCTCAACCACCTGGGACTCCAGCCTGTTCACAAACCCGTCCTTTAACATTCCGCGCCTTGTCATAAAGCTGAGGATCGCCTCCAGCCCCAACTGTGCTCCTTCTCTGTCAATATGATCCGTTCCCGTGGTATACAGGCTGAACGCATTTGTCTCCCAGATCTGCCAGTTATAATTCAGCGTGGTGGTATCGTACGGTCTGGTATGACGGCGGACCACATAGGGCAGTCCGAACTCCTTTGCCAGTTCGATATTCTCAAACCCTGTCTGCATCATTCTCACATGCGGCATGAACTCACCCGGCATGTAGAAGCTGGCAAGCTGGATGCCGTTTGCATAGTCTTTCACCCTGTCAAAGATACCCGCTGCGATCCGCTGCGTAGTCTCTCCCATGTCATACCCCGGAAACATGCGGTTAATATCCGTATTGTCCGTCGGCCAGAAACGCTTCTCAATATTCATGGAATAGGGATTGCAGGAAGGGATCACCAGAATCTGCTTTCCCGGAACAATTTTTCCTTCCTCCTCAAGTTTCTTTAGCGTCCGGATCAGATGAGCGCATGTATAAATCTGCTGGATTTCATTTCCGCGGATACTTCCGACGACGCACAGCGCCTTTTCCCCTTCTCCGAAGGTATACCCCGTGACGCGGAACTGATCGCGGTACAGAGAATCTATTTTATATAAGATTTCTTTTGTCATGATCGTACACTGATGTCCTACAGTGCGGGGACATACGGCTCCTCTCTCTTTAAGATTCTGGCGATCAGAGATCCCTCATCCACAACGGGATACTCTCTGATGGTAAAGAGCACACCGCCCGCCTCGGATCGGATCCGTGCCCTCACCTTCCCCTCCAGGGGATCGATGATCTGCCCGATCTCCTCTCCCCGGTGAAGATATTGTCCGTGCGATGCCGTCTGGACAAAAATTCCAGCCTTTGGCGCATTGACAAATTCCACTTCATCGACTGCCCTTGAGATCATTGGTCTGCGCACCGGTCCCGCGGCGCCTTTCCACATACCGAGTTCTTTCATCACCTGCAGGATCCCTTCCGTCAGCTGATCGCCATACTCTTTGGTGATCCGCATGCCCACGCCCATCTCCACCACGAGCGTAGGCGTATTCCGGCTGTTTAGGCTGTATGCCAGCGTGGATTCCAGCACGGTTGCATTGCTGTGGATCCAGACCAGATCCACATTCAGATATTTCGCCAGCGACAACAGCTTGTCCTGATGCAGCTCGTTGATGCGGATCTGCGGGATCTCTGTCAGATAAATATTGCTGGCATGGATATCGATGCACAGATCCGACCCCTCCAGATCCCTGATGATCTCCGAGGCGATATACTCCGTCATCGTTCCGTCGCTGTTTCCCGGAAAAATCCGGTTCATATCCAGATCAAACCCGGGGATTCCCCTTGTCACGGAATCGATCCCCAGAGGATTCATCGCCGGATAAACATCGACAATTCCTGTCAGATTGTTTATCTCACTCTCAATTCTCCTAATCACCTGATGGCAGACATACTGGCCTTCCAGTTCATCCCCGTGGATTCCCGTCACAATGCTGATCCGCTTTCCCGTATTTCCCTGCTTCGGCTCAATCCGTTTTTTCCTGATTTGTAAAATTTCATCCACCGGCAGTTCCACCGCCGCAACTGTTTTTATCATAATCCGCCACTACAGCGCTATTGCTGTATTTCCTCCACCAAAACCTGTATTTTCTGGGTCTGCTTCGCATTCCCCACAAAGACTCCCTGATTGATCAGGCAGTCCCTGTAATCCCTACCATTCGATATCTTGATATGATCCGCTTCCACGATTGTATCATTTGTAGGATCAAAGCCGTACCAGCCGCCCTTGTCATAGATCTCCACCCAGGCATGACTCGCTCCTTCTCCGATGAGCATGCCCACCACATATCTGGCAGGGATATTTTCCATATGGCACAAAGTAATCATGATATGGGCGTAATCCTGGCATACCCCTTTCCTCTGACCAAATGCCTCCTCCGCAGTTGTCTTAAGCGTTGTCACACCGGGCTGGTATGTCATCATCCGGTACAACTCATGCATAATTGTGACACACTTGTCATAGTTGTCCGTTTTATCCGCAAGAAGCTCCCTGAGCTCTTTGTGATATGCCAGGATAGACTCTCCCGGCCTCGTATAGGAAGTGGCATACCGGTACCGTCCGAGCCTGTGCTCCGCTTCCGCCGTCTCCATGCAGGACAATCCTGTATCCGCCTGCCCTCTCATATAAATCTCAAAGCGGTCACCCGGATCGGGACTATTCCCGTAAATATATCTGTTTCCAAAGGAATCCCTGCCCCCCGAAAGAGAATGGTCGGGAAGCACTCTGATCTCCAGATCGCAGATACGCTGTCGCTCTGTCGTCTCCGGCACACACTTCACCGTAAATCTGTGGTCGGTTACCGGCTGATCAAAGGTGATGGTCATTCGATATTCAAAGCGCAATTTTTTCATCTCAATTACTCCAGAATCTGTTCAATCTCCTGCACAATCCGGTAATAATCCAGCTGTTCCTCTTTGATGAGCTCGCCCAGATCATCCATTACAGCCTTCCTGTAATGCAGCGCACATCTGTCAATCCTACCGGCAAGGCGGTGCACCTCGCGCACCAGCATCTCCTTAGAAAGGTGTAGCCTGCCATACAGATCGATCCGCTCGATCCTTTTTCCGACTTTTATGGTGTTCCGGCAGCTCTCACTCTCAATGATATCATCCGTCAGTCCCCAGAACGCCAGAATATTGTCCATGACCCTCTGAAGTTCCACAAGCGGCGCTTCACTGACCTTTGCCTTGTTCATGTCATAAAGCGCAAGCTGTATATAGGAAAGGCATTCACTGCCGATCATATCCCTCAGTTCGATCGCATTGTCGTATGCTCTCATGAGGTTGCTGTAGATCGAATTGGGATCATCCTGACTGAACGCATACGTTGCCTTAAAATCCTCCGGCGACTGATAGATGTTCGGAATATCCAGATTTCTGCAGAATTCATCATAACTGCCTTTATTGATATCAATCATGATATCATAGCTTGTCGCATAAAGCCTGATCGTAGTATAGACTCTTTCCGTATACCTGCCAAGCCAATATAATCTGTCTGCCTGTTCTATTGAGATAATACCCATGTGTCCTTAAATCCTCCTCCCTGCGATGAATTGACAATAAAGGAATCCGGGTTCCTGGAGAATCGTGTGAGCCCGCTCTTCCATACGAGCGGCTCATCCGCCATCAGCACAAATGCCCGCAGATCTGCTTTCCGGGGCACGATCTCCCCCTTTTCCATAATGTCAAGATCCATAAAATCAATGACCTCCTGAGCGATGAACCGTCTGGGCTCCTTCTTCAGCAGCGCTATGAAATCTTCCTTTTGCGCAGCCGTCATACTGCTGCCAAAGACGACGCCATAGCCGCCCGCTTCCGCCACATCCTTGAGTACCAGATCGTCAAAATGCTCCAAAACATAATCCATATCCTCTTTATAGAAGGGAAGATACGTCGGCGCATTCTGCAGGATGGGATCCTCGCCCAGATAGTATTTGATCATCTTGGGAACAAAGTAATAGATTCCCTTGTCATCCGCAATGCCGTTGCCGACCGCATTCAGGAGCGCGACATTTCCCTTGCGGTACACGTCAAAGATATGCGGAATGCCGATCACCGACTCCTCACAGAAGGTCATCGGATCCAGATATTCGTCGGAGATCCTGCGGTATACCGCTCCCACTCTCTCCTTCTTTCCCTCGACACCAATGAAATAGAGTTTGTCATCCTCCACGATCAGCTCGTGTCCGTTGGCCAGATGCGCTCCGGTACGCTCTGCCAGATAAGAATGCTCGAAATACGCCGCATTATATCGGCCCGGCGTCAAAATTACCGTATGTCCTTCCACGTTGACATGATCCAGTGTCCGCCGCAAAAGTTCGGCATAATTGCGGTTATCTTCCAATTTGTAATCCTGGAAGGTTCTGGGACTGCTCCTGCGGCACAATTCTCTGGCGATCATCGGGTAGGATGCGCCCGACGGCACGCGGAGATTGTCCTCCAGAATGTACCATTCCTTATTTTTGCCCTGTACCAGATCAATTCCCGAGATATGGGAATAGATCCCCTTCACCGGCATAACTCCCTCGCACTGGGTCAGATATCCACTGGATGCGTAGATAAATTCCTCCGGCACAACCTTATCCCGGATAATCTTCTTCTCTCCATAGATGTCCTTCAGGAACAGGTTCAACGCCATCACCCGCTGCTTCAGCCCCTTTTCCAGCTTGGAAAACTCATCCTTCTCAATGATCCTGGGGATCGCGTCAAACGGAAACAGCTGCTCCTTAAATTCATTGTTTTTGTAAATTCCAAACTTTACCCCATACCGCGCCAGCAGCTCATTCACTGTGTCCGTATGTTCAAACAGATCCATATCATACATCCCAAACCCCTCCTGTCCTCATGTGCATGTCTTTTTGCCGCCTTTTACTTTGGAAGAGAAATATCCCACAAAGCAAAAAGGCGTTGGAAAAATTTCCAACGCCTTCGTTTAAGGTACATTATATATACTTTTGTAGAATATTGTCAATATGGGGCGAAGATACAAAATTTTTATAAAAATTTTTAATGATGTAACAGAAAATAATAATGAATATATGGTTTTGAAAAATAATCAGCCTATCGCCGTTCTATTATCTGTAAAGGAATATCGGGATTCACACGTTATTTCTACATCGCCAACTTCTGTTTCCTGCGCATTCTCATCCTGCTCTGTTTCCGCTGTTGCTTCTGTTTCAACAGACTCCGGTTGTGTTTCTGCTATTTCCTCAACAGTTTCCGACACAGCAACTATTTCGGATGTATTCTGACTATCAGAACCGCATGCCGATAAAAGGGAAATAATCAGAGAGGCTGTTAAAAACATTGCAGTCATTCTTGTTTTCATTTTATATTCTCCTTGTCAAAT
>CAMGRE010000110.1 GCA_946061355.1 uncultured bacterium
AGAAAGATGATACAACAACAAAAGAATTCGGACAGCAGACGAAAACAGTGATCCGGGAGGCAGCTGCAATAAAGGAGGATCAGAACGAACTTCCTGAGGATACCGATCAGGTTGGCGATTTTACCAGAGAGATTTTGTCAAATCTTCTTCAAAAGTCACAGGATACGGAGGAGATTACAGAGCTTGAGATTCCCCCGGAAATCACCGGAGAGCTGCCGACGGACGAGATTGACGAAGAAATTGAGGATTTGCCGGAGGAAAAGAACAGCGAAGCGGCTGCAAAGCAACCGGAAGAAGAGATTCCGGATTTTCCGGAAGAGGAAGAAGAGCAGATTGCAGAGACAGCAGAGGAAGTTTTCTTTGAAGATGCCGATACGATGGAGATACCGAAGGCGGAACCACAGGTAAGAGTCGTGAAGATGTCCAATACTTCGGAGATTCCCCGGATCATTCAGTCAAAACAGTCTCTTGTGCCGGTGTCTGCAAAAACAATGACATATCAGGAAAACAAACAGTTTGATAAAATATTGTCCCAGGAGTATGACGGACAGATCAGTCTTGCCGTGCCGGAACAGGAACCCGTGGAAAAACAGATTACCGGGCAGATGAGCATCGAGGATATCCTTCAGGAATGGGAGCGGATGAAGAGGGAGAATCAGCAGAAACATGCTGAAGATATCAGGAAGAAGGTAAAAGCCCAGACCAGTGAGATGTTTTCCGAATTTGATGCTGCTACGAGAAGCGGTATTTTGTCACAGCTTGACAGTATGGCAGAGGAATCCATCCAAAAAGAAACCGAGCACAGACAAGAGAAGACAGAAGAGCTTCCCGAGGAGGAAGTAATAGAAGAAACACCGTTGGCAGCTGAAGAATCGGCAAGGGAAGACGAAAAAACACCGGCAGCAGAGGAAGCACCGGAGGCAGAGAAGGCTGCCATTCCCGAGAGAAAGATCCGTCCCTTGACGTCAGAGGAAAAGAAGCTGTTTGGTCCTTTTATCCAGACGAGATCGACCAGAGATCAGATTGTGGATGCACTGGACAGAGTCTCTCTTGCTTCTTATGCCGGAAATATTCTGCTGACAGGGGAACCCGGAATGGATTCTGTCAAGCTTGCCAGAAATCTGATCAAAGAAGTTCAGACAACAGACAGAAATTTCTCCGGCAGGATGGCAAAAATTACCGGAAAAGCGCTGAACGGTAAGGATCTGGAAACCACCTTCCGGAAACTGACAAACGGAGCTTTGATCATTGAGAAGGCGGGAGATCTGAAAGCCGGAACCATAAAGGGAATGACAAAGCTACTGGAGCAGGAAAAACAGGGCATCATCGTAATTCTTGAGGATACGAAGATCAATATCAATAAGCTTCTCGACAGTCATAAGGAGTTGCATCAGAATTTTGATATCCGTATTGACATCGAAGCGATGGACAATGATTCTCTTGTGTCCTTTGCGAAAAGGTATGCGCTGGAAAAGGAATATGCGATTGATGAGCTTGGTGTGCTCGCTCTGTATACAAGAATTTCCGAGATGCAGACAAGTGAACATTCCGTTACCACAAAAGAGGTAAAGGAGTTGGTGGATGAAGCAATTCACCATGCATGTAAAAAAAATATTTCCCATTTCATGGATATTTTGCTCGGAAAGCGATATGATGAAGAAGACATGATCGTATTGAGGGAAAAAGACTTTTTGGCGTAAACAATAAGGAAGATAACAGCATTTCATGTCGGAAAGGAAAGGTATTTTTCGGTGGCAAAGCGGGAACAGGTATTTATTTCGGAGGCAGATCAATATTTATTTGCGAAAGGCGCACACTATGACATTTACAAGAAACTGGGGGCTCATTTATCCCGGGAAAACGGAACAGACGGTGTGTTTTTTGGTGTGTGGGCGCCAAATGCGGCAGAGGTTCATGTGATCGGAACCTTTAATGACTGGGATGAAAAAGCACACCCTATGAAAAAAATCGGTCCCGGTGGGATCCATACACTTTTTATTCCGGAGGCAAAGGAAGGTGATCTGTATAAATTCATGGTCACCGCACGGGATGGAAGGCATCTGTATAAAGCAGATCCTTTTGCTAACTATGCAGAGATGCGCCCGAGTACCGCTTCTATTATTACGGATATTTCGGATCTGAAATGGTCGGACAAGGATTGGATGGAGGCGCGGGCAAAGAAGGATCTGAATGCAGAGCCTCTGGCAATTTACGAATGTCATATCGGTTCCTGGATGAGACATCCGGGAAGAGAGGATGAAGGATTTTACAATTACAGAGAGTTTGCAGACAGGATTGTGGAATACCTTAAGAAAATGAAATATACCCATGTAGAGCTGATGGGAATTGCAGAGCATCCATTTGACGGTTCCTGGGGATATCAGGTGACCGGCTACTATGCGCCTACTTCCCGATACGGGACACCGAAAGATTTCCAGTATCTGATCAATAAGCTTCACAGGAATAAGATCGGTGTCATTTTGGACTGGGTACCGGCACATTTTCCGAGAGATGCCCATGGGTTGGCGGAATTTGACGGATCGGCGGTATTTGAGCATCCGGATCCGAGGATCGGGGAACATCCCGACTGGGGAACCAAAATCTTCAATTACGGGAAAACGGAGGTTTCCAATTTCCTGATTGCCAATGCACTGTTCTGGATCAAGGAATTCCATGTGGACGGTATCCGCGTGGATGCCGTGGCTTCCATGCTGTATCTTGACTACGGCAAGCAGGCCGGGCAGTGGGTTGCGAACAAATACGGTGACAACAAGAACCTGGAAGCAATTGAATTTTTCAAACATATGAATTCTGTGATCAGAGGAACATTCCCCGGCGTGATGACCATTGCGGAAGAATCCACGGCATGGCCGAAGGTTACAGGAGACATAGAGGATGGCGGTCTGTATTTCAGTTTTAAGTGGAATATGGGCTGGATGCATGATTTCTGTGAATACATGAAGCTGGATCCGATTTACAGGAAGGGAAATCATTATGCCATGACTTTTGCCATGAGTTATAACGACAGTGAGAATTATATTCTGCCGCTGTCGCATGATGAGGTCGTGCACCTGAAATGCTCCATGCTGAATAAAATGCCCGGTTATCCCAAGGATAAATATGCCAATCTGAGAACCGGTTATACGTATATGCTCGGACATGAAGGCAAGAAACTGCTGTTTATGGGACAGGAATTCGGACAGGAGCGCGAGTGGAGTGAGGAACGGGAGCTTGACTGGTTCCTGCTCTCCAATGAATATAACCGCGGTATGCAGGAGTACGTGGCGGAGCTTTTGAAGCTTTACCGTGCATATCCGTGTCTGTACAAGGTGGATAACAGCTGGGAAGGCTTTGAGTGGGTAAAGGCGGATGATCTGGAACTGAGTACATATAGTTTTATCCGGAAATGTCCGACAAGCAAAAAGAAGCTGCTGTTTGTGCTGAATATGACACCGATGGAACGAAAAGATTACCGTGTCGGGGTTCCGCAGAAAAAGAAATACAAGCTGATCCTGAACAGTGACGATAAGAGATTTGGCGGAGATGGGCATGTGATACCCGAGGTGATCGCGGCAGAGAAGGAACCATGCGATTACCGGGACTACTCGATCAGTTTTGATCTGCCGCCGTATTCCTCTGCAATATTTGCTTTTTGATATGGTTAAGAAATAGAAGAAAAGAGCCGAAATAAAGGGTGAACGCATAATAGCGGATCACCCTTTTTTCTATTGCAGTAAGGTATGGGAGAGCATGTATGAGAATTACATTTCAAAACATGACCACAGACCACACGGCAGACAATCGAAAAACAGTAAATAAGGAACCCGCAGTCCAACGGATTGGAACACATGCGGGATATGCATTAGACATTTCTGGCACAGTTACGGATAACTCAGCTTACAAAGGTCACGGAAAGACCGCAGAAGAGGTTATGCAGCAGGCAGGAGAGACGAACGTCGCTCTCATGCAGGACTATATGACAGTGATGTCTAATATTTTGTCCGATGAGGACTATGCGCGCCTTCAGGAGAACGGTTTTCGTCCGGGGAGCACGCAGATCGAGGAGACTGTCACGATTGTCGATCATATTAAGGCATCTTTGATCCAGGCCGGTGTGTCGATACAGGGATATACAGATACCATTGATGAGAATACTCTGACGCAGATCACAGGAAATCCGGAGCTGGCAAGGCAGATGCGGCAGGCTTTTGCTGAGGAGGGTGTGACACTCACGGAGCAGACCGCGGGGGAAGCCATGCAGGCATTGGAGGAAGCCTCCTCCCTGACAAAGCTCAGCGATGATACTGTGAAATATATGGTACAGAATCAGATGGATCCGCAGCTGGATCAGGTTTATCTGGCGCAGCACAGCAGCTTAAAGCAGGGCAGCAGGCAGGCAAGAGGATATTATCAGGATGATGCCGGTTATCTTGCGAGAAAAGCGGATCAGGCCGATTATCAGAAGCTGCAGCCCCAGATAGACAAAATTCTTGAGGAAGCAGGTTATGTGGATCATGAACAGGCCGCAGAGGGCGCAAAATGGCTGATCGATAACGGCGTGGCGCTTACGAAAGATACGCTGACTTCCTACATGCGGCTTCAGGAGATACAGATACCGGTGGAGACAACAGCATTGTTATCCCAGATCGCGTCAGCGGTTTCCGATGGCAGGAAGCCGGGGCAGGCAGATCTGACCGGGGCAGGATCCTTATGGCAGCAGGCGGCAGAAATCCGGCAGAAAACAGAAGCATTAACGGAAGAAACCGTGGATATGACAGTGGTGTCAGGAAAGAAACTGACGCTTCGGAATCTGTTTCAGGCGCAGGAATTTCTGAATGCAAGACAGGGAAGAGAAAAGAGCGCCGGTCAGTCTTCGGTTGATGCAAAAGTGATTACAGCCAGAAGACAGCTTGAAGAAGTTCGGCTGCAGATGACGGTTATCGCCAACCGAGAACTGTTAAAGAGCGGGTATGCGATCGAGACAGCGGAACTTGAGGATCTGGTGGAAGCATTAAAGGATGCGGAAAGCAGACAGAACCAGATTTTGTTTGGCGGGGATGATACGGTACAGGCAGATGAGAGGGCTGATCTGTATCAGCAGACACTCGATACGGTAAGGGCGATTCCCGAGATTCCTCTTGCGGTGACAGGACGGATTGTCGAAAGCGAATCAGCTGCAACACTTCCGGATGTTTTGGAAGAAGGAGAACGGCTGGCGGCAGCCTATCGGAAAGCGAATGAAAGATATGAAACCTTCTTTACGACGCCAAGAGCGGATATGGGGGATTCCATTCGCAAGGCTTTTCAAAATGCAGAGATTCTGATTGAGGAATTGGGCTTAGAATCTACCGAGGATAATCTCAGGGCAGTGAGAGCCCTCGGATACAATTCCATGGAGATTACGGAGGAAAACATCGTCAAGGTAAAGACAGCAGATATTCAGCTCCAGAATATCTCGAAAAAAATGACACCGGCGGCTGTCCTTCAGATGATCCGGGAGGGAAAAAATCCTCTGGAGATGTCCCTCGGCGAGATGGATGATATGCTTGATGATCAGGAACAAAATCCTGAGAATGAGCAGGAGAAATATAGCAAATATCTATATAAACTGGAACAGAAAAAAGAGATTACCGATGAGGAGCGGGAATCCTATATCGGCATCTACAGGCTGCTTAAGCAGGTAGAGAAGTCGGACGGTGCGGTAATCGGCAGTCTGATGAATCAGGGAGCGGAACTGTCCTTCAAAAATATGCTGTCAGCACTCCGTACATCGCGCAGACGCGGAATAGATGCACAGATTGATGATGATTTTGGCACAGTACAAAAGATCAGGGAATCGGCAGTTTCCATCAGTGACCAGATTAACACAGCATATAACAAGGCAATCAGTCACAAGGTGTTCGGAGCGCTGGACGGAGATAAGATTATTAAGATTCAACCGGATGAGAACATGACTTTGGAGTCATTGGCGCAGGAGCTTATACAGATACCTGAGGATGCAGCAACCAAAGAGCGCTATCAAAAGGAGCAGATCAATCTCTGCAGACAGGCAGAGCCTTCCGGGGAAGCACTTCAGATGCTGGACTTCCTGCAGGAGCCGGTAACGTTTCAGGCGTTGGCAGCAGCAGAGGAATATCTGCAGAACAGTAATGACTTTTTCAAGCGGCTGCAGAATACAATTTCTTCTAAGACAGAAAAATCCGGAAACGGAACGGCTTCCGGTTCCCGGATTTCAGGGGATGGCTGGAAGGAGCGAGTTGTCGAACTGGAGGAGCAATTCATCGGCCGGCAGGAAGCGCAGGAGAGCTATCAAAAGCTTGCCAGGATGCAGTCGCAGCTGTTAGAGGAAAGCATGTACGAAAGAGATGATGTGACATCATTCGATGTCAGACAGATGGGACTTTTGTATAAACAGATTTCTTTTACGGCCAAGCTTGCAGAGACGGAACAATATGAGATACCGGTATTTTCCGAATCCGGTGATATCACGGCGGTTCATTTAAAGCTGGTTCATTCCAATGATGAAAAAGGCATGGTGGAAGCCACAATGCATGTGGAGGAACTTGGGGATGTATCTGTGAAATGCCAGATTGACGGTAGCGTTATCAACGGTTTCCTGATCGGATCTGATCCGGAGGCATCAGATGCACTGGAGGGGCTGAAAGAGACGCTTAAGAATAAATTGGAAAGCAGTAGCTTCACAGTGGAAGAGCTGGGAGTCGGATATAACCGTCATTTCAGGGCAGATTTTAAGCCGGACAAAACGGATGATGAAAATGCACAGCAGAACGCATCAACAAGGGAGCTGTACCGTGTGGCAAAGATCATGATCGGCGCCATAAGAGAGCAGACGGGAAGGAGAACTATATGAAAATAAATTATAACATGTCCGCGATCATTGCGAACGATACGCTGGCAAAGACAGATACGGCGTTATCTACATCGATAGAAAAATTGTCTTCGGGATATAAGATTAACCATGCTAAAGACAGTCCGTCCGGAATTGCGATTGCCAAAAAGATGCATGATCAGATCCGGGGGTTAAACCGCGCTGCCCAGAACGCAAGTGACGGAATCTCTGTGATCGAGACAGCGGAAGGAACACTCGCAGAAGTTCAGGATATGCTACAGCGTATGAATGAGCTGGCGATCAAAGGATCTACGGGGACATTGTCGGACAGTGACAGACAGACGCTTCAGGATGAGGTAGATCAGCTCAGAGATGAGATTGACCGTATTGCCGGTTCCACAGAATTTAACGGAAATGTTCTTCTGGACGGAACCTTTGATCTGAAAGGCTACACGAGTAATCCTGATGTAAAGGTGGAGTCCTATTCCGATGAGGCAAGAATCGGAAATTATTATATAGGAGGCATTACGGTCACAGTAGTTGAGAAGGTTGACGCGGATGGGAATCCGATCGATGAGAACGGCCTTCCCGTATATGAGCAGAAACTGGATGAGAACGGAGAACCGGTTCTTGATGCTAATGGAAAACCTGTGATGAATCAGATTAGTGAACCGGTGATGATCAAGACGCTGGATACGACAAATGCTATATTTAAACCGGTTGATGCAAGCGGTGATCCTATACAAATCACACTCCCCAGTGGGAAACAGGTAGATGCTCTTGATATTGTCAATCCCAAATGCACTGTCGCAGAGGACGGTTACACGCTGACGGTCACCGGGGACAATCAGTTTTCCATGACGTTGACTTTTGATATTTCCGGGAAAAATGACGGTGATACGATCGCCTCCGCCAATATTGAGTTGACGGGAATCGGTGCAATGACGATGCAGATCGGCGCCAACGAAGGACAGACGCTGGATATCCGCATCCCTACGGTATCCTCAAAATCTTTGGGGATCCATCAGGTAGATGTGACGAAAAGGGAGGATGCGAGACTTTCCATCAACCGGATCTCAAATGCACTCGACACGATATCCTCCATCCGATCCAGACTGGGCGCATACCAGAATCGACTGGAATCTTCCGTATCCAGCCTGGATGTGACAGAGGAGAACATGACATCGGCATACTCCCGTATCATGGATGTGAACATGGCGGAGGAAATGACCGAATATACAAAGAATCAGGTACTGGTACAGGCGGGAACATCCATGCTGGCTCAGGCGAATGAAAGACCGTCTCAGGTGCTACAGCTATTGCAGTAGGATGAGATGACGGAAAAAGGAGAAAGGTTATGACAGATCAGAGAAAAAAGGAGTTTTCCCTGCGGATCACACAGGCAAATAAGACGGAACTCATTGTGATTCTCTATGAAATGTATCTGGATTATCTGGGAGAAGCAGAGAATGCAGTGCAGGATAAAAGAGCTTTTCGGGAAGCAATACGAAAAGCGAGAAACTGTCTGAATGAATTGATGAATTCTTTGAATTTTGAT
>CAMGRE010000111.1 GCA_946061355.1 uncultured bacterium
GAACCTCTATCCTGTTAACAATATCTCCTTCTTTATAATTCAATATGTAATTTTCTATATCGGAAAAATCCGAATGGGGATTTAACCCCTGAACCAGCTCCAAAAATTCATTTTCGGAAAAGCGCTGTTTTTTTAACAATGCAAACAGTGCGAGATGAAACGGTGAATAGTAATCCTGTCCATTGGATGCAAAAAGCCGCAACTTCAGCAATTGTCTCAAATAAACGACATTTACGCCATCAATCGGCAGCATTCTTTCAAGTTCATCTATTTTCAATTTCTTCAAATCCAACAGCAGCCGTCCTACAGGTGAAATTTTCCTGTTTTTATCCGCAAAGCCCAATTTCACCAGAGTACTTGTATAGTGACGCGCTCTGTCTTCGATTCCTTTATCAAATTGCTTTATCAGCATTTCATAGGACTCACTATTTCGCTGTATCCATTCCACATCACCATTTTGGACGGAATCACAGAAAGCAGGATGTCTCTCCAGTTCCTCCACAAGTTTGTCGTACGGACCATGCTGCTGAAGGACATCGGGTGACAATTCAATCGCCTGACGATAAAACTCATACTGCGCCAGGCTGTCAGGCAGTGAATCCCACACCATCTCTTTTTCATTCTGAATATTATCCAGAATTGTCAGATATCCCTGCAATGCATTCACAACATCATTCCGTCTTCCGTTTGTATCCATCAAATTGAATATCTGATCATCAGAAATCTTCATGCCAAATCCCCCAATAGTCACATCACCTGAAACGACGCATTCGTATTTACCTTTCCTCCACAAAAATTCCGGTAAGCTTCGGAACCCGGAACCTGCTTGTAAACAGTTCGCACTTGCACAGGAACGAGTAAAAGATGTGCATGCCCTGATTGCAGAGCGACTCATAATTTCCCTGTCCCTTTGCGAGAATGACATCGGCGTGATCCAATGCCCCCTTTGCCTGATCGGGAAGCATGGAATAGACCGTTCCCGCAATCGGCAGACCATTGGAAATGACATTCGCCAATCTGTCTATACCCACATCCTCCGCACCCTCCTGCGTGGCATCATTGAGCACTTCACCTCCCCGGACCAGCACATCGATCGTAAGATCCGGGAATCGCTTGTGTAGCTGTTCCAAAAAAAGTTTGTCCAGCACAATTTCCCCGCAGTTGTCTGTGATCAGCAAAAAGCTATGCGCAGTGCCGCATTGCTCCACAAAGGACCGGATTACCTTTGCATCTCTGTCCTGCAGCTGCGCATTGTCCAGAAGGGACAGAAATGTCTCCTCATCCACATGGTTCATCGCTCCGAAATCGATGTAATTGCCGACGCGCGCGTAGGCCAGTGCCTTTGCGAGCGGATCTTCAGAAGCTTCTATCCTGTTCCGGACAGTCTCCTCGACGGACAGCACCAGATCGTTATATCTCTTCTTGATCTCCCGATAAGGGGCTTTCTTACCAAAATACTGTTCATATACCCTGTTGAATTTGTAAACAAGATACGGAGAGGTGTCATCCTCATCCCGGTTATCTATGATACTCTTTATTTCTGACAGGTATTTTACATCATCCGTCAGATGCTTCTGCTTATCGTACAAACACTCTGCACAGCTCTCCGGAACTCTCATCGTTAAATTCCTCTCCGTTTCTTCCAAATTCAGGCTTTCCTCTCAGGCCATACCTCTCAAACCATACGCGCCATACGCAGGATCAGATTTTTCTCACCGGATGCCGGATCACTGTCTTCCACTTTTCAGGAGAGACCTTGCGTGCATCCGATAAGTAAATCTCATGATGCAGCCTTTTCGATGTCAAATCATTCTCATACCCGTTCTCTGCAAGATACCGGTCCATTTTCTCCACAGTGGCAGGCTCTTCATCAAAGGGACCGATATGCATGATCTGCACACAGAGCCCTTCGTCTATGGTCATGTATTCCGCTGATGACAGATCCATTTTTTTCTTCTGCTCAGCCTGCTTTACCGCCCACTCAAAATCAGCCTTTGACACAAACTCCGGCAGTCTGATCACCGAGATCCAATGAAAAGTGCTCTTATCGGAATAGTCAATCCCATCCACACCGTCCTGCCACCAGAAGCCTTCCAGCGGAGGCACAACATACTCATAAAAGCCTTCCATCTTATATCCCGTCTTATAACTCATTTTCAGAGTATATGCAATAGCATACAGAACCCCTACGGCTTTCTGATATGCTCCATCTGCTTCATTCGGATCCCCTTCTCCCCTGACAGCAATGTAGTTTGCCTTCGGGACCGTCACAATCTGCGGCTTATCCTTTGGAAGATAGAATTCCTTATATTCCTTTTTAAAATCAAATGCCATTCTGCTCTCCTTTCCGGCTACTGTACAAAAGAACCGATCTCGATCAGATTGCCCTCGGGATCCGCAATATAACATGTCCGCTGTCCCCATGGTTCTGTAGTCGGTTTCATGACTTCTCTTGCTCCCATGCCGACCACCCGTTCAAAGGTACTGTCAACCGCAGCATAATTCTCTACCCCAAGCGCTATCTCATAGTGCCCGTTCAGTCCTTTGCAATATGCGAACTTCTTACCGGTCATAGCTTCAAAATCAGACCGTCTGTACAGCAGGAACAACGTGCCGTCCTTTTCCAGATATACGTTTGATGCATTTTCGTCCTCTTTGATCTCAAACCCCAGAACATCTCTGTAAAAGCGCACCATGACTGCCATATCTTCCACCATAATTCCAAATCCGTCTAATTTCATATCCATTCTCCCCCTACTCCTGATAACATCCCTTTTTATAAAACTGATACCACTCGCTGATCCCTTCCTCGGGCATCAGCTGCATGACACGCATGATCTCCCGTCCGAACTCCAGAGAAGCCGATCCGTTTGCCGTGATGATATTCTTATCCGTCACAGCCTGCTTCCTGCAAAAGCCTGCCTCATTCGTATAGGCGTCTCCCGCCCACTCCTTCATCTCATTCAGATCATTCGCCGTGTGGTTCACGTCATTGAGCAGTCCCAGCGTTCCGAGATATGCGGATGCATTGCAGATTGCCGCCACGGTCTTTCCCTGCGCTGCGGCATTCTTTACGAAGGTATCCAGCGCTTCCGATTTCGTTTCCTTCCAGGTGTTTCCACCGATCAGGATCAGTATATCATAATCCAGCCCTGCTGCCTCGTCAAGGTCATAATCCGGCACGACCTTCAGACCTCCGATGGAAGTCACCGGCTCCTTCGTCAGACCGACGATCAAATTCTGAAATCTGTCTCTTCCCACGAAATGAATCGAAGGCGCAATATATGCGTATTCGAAATCTGTCCATTGCTCAAGTAAAACGTATAACACTTTTTTCTTATCCATTTTGATTCTCTCCATAAACATTCTGTATTTTGGTTACCATTTCCAGGAGTTTTTCACGCAGTTCCACAGGTTCCAGGATCTCTATCTTGTCCCCGAAGGTCAGCACCCAGACCAGAAGTCCTTCCATATTGGTATAGAAGCCTTCAAAATACAGCTTCCCGTCAGGTCTCTGTTCAAAACAGTCCGGTCCGTATTCCTCGATCAGACGCCATTTCGCAGTCGGATCGAGGATCGCCTTCACCGTGATATTACGGGGGAAAATCCTGGAACCCGTGAGATCCGGCGCCGGCGCTTCCCGCATCTGAAAGGTCTGCTCCGTATCTCTGAGCCTGCCCATGCGGTTCAGCTTGAACATCCTGAAATCCTGCCTTGTCCGACAGAAGCCATAAACATACCAGCTCGACCACTTGAAAACCAGATAATACGGTTCGATCTCACGCTGCGTATCACCTGACGGAGCGTAATAATCAAACAAAAGGATCCTCCTCTCCTCAATCGCATCCTGTATGAGTGCGATCCGCGAAGCAACGATATCCTTATTCCAGGAAGACAAATCGATAAGGATCGAATCACTCCCCGAGATCAGTTCTGAAGAGCCCGGCTTGATTTTCTCCATAAGCTGTCCGTAATAATGACTTCCGCTTACGCTGTCAAGACTGCGCAGTCCCGCCATGATCATCTTCATATCCTTTGATGTCAGAAGTGTCCTGTCCATGGAATATCCTTCCATGATACTGATTCCGCCGCCCACACCCTGTGCCGTCTGAATGGGAATCCCCGCCATGCACAGATCCTCGATATCTCTGTTGATTGTCCTTCTGGAAACCTCAAATTTTTCAGCCAGCTCAGGGGCTGTTGTCCTCTCCTGCTGCAGCAAAACGGAGAGGATTCCGATCAACCTGTCTATCTTCATTTCAAACTCCTTGAAAATACTATATCAGCGAAAACACGTCATCTGTATGTCATGTTTCAAATATTTTTTTACAACGTGACCGCGCCGCATTGTGCCGCATTGCCACGTTGTAACGAATAAAAACCATTTTACGTAAAATGAACCCTGCCATTGCACCCTGCGCATACAGCAATCATTCTTTATTCAAAAGATATGCACTATATGCATCAAACAGCCGCTTTGCCTGCCTCTCGGCACGTTCCTTACTGATAGTCAGTGCCATGAATTCTGCTGTCTGCTGCTCGCTGTATCCGCCGCTTAAAAGTCTTGCCGTGCACAAAAACCGCAAAGCCACATTAGAGGATACAATATCCAACTCCGTACCGCCAAGCGCATCCCTTGCTATCTTCAGAGCCAGTTCCTCATTTTCCTCCAGCATCTTCTGAAGATCTCCTATCGTATTGATCTGCAGCCACTTAAGCTGTAAAAGATAACTTTCAGGATTTACCGGACACATTTCCGAATGTTCAATCTCTGTAATCTTCTGAAGGAATTCTTTCATTCTCCGATTGCGGAGCATATATTCTTTGAGGGAAACAATATCGATCAGTACATCCTCTGCTCCGTCATGTATGATCTTCTCCCGTGTCTGCTCTGTATAAGTATTCATGTTATCCCGGACACGCATGAATTCCTCATCAATGATCTCAAACAAACCGGCCAGTCTTGCGAACTGTCTGGTCACTGTCCCCGGCATCCCGAAATCGCCCTTATAACCCATATCATGATTGATGGCATCCCAGACATGCTGCAGGATTGTCCGGATCTGGATCTCGAACCGCTTTCCGCACACCTCCGGCGGATACCCTGCATCTGCAGGCAGTGAGCAGACATAGTGGAGAGACAGATACCCAAAGGAATTTGCCTGCAAAAGCTTTCGTTTGTCAACGGAATTATCGCTGTCAACAATAAATTTTTGCTCCACCATGTTGCCGATCAAGTCCACATCATCTGAGAAATAACAGACCACTCTGGTGCCGAGAATATCCGTGATATCCTTAAGACTCTGATACCTGTCTCCTTTCCGGTAGAGTTTTCCCTCCAGGCTCTTCTCTTTCTTGACCCGGTGTTCCACTGTCATAACCCGTATTCCGGCATCCTTTACCAGTTGTTCCAGGATTCCCTGGACAATAATCCCCAGCTGTTCAAAATTTTCCCTATTTTCCCGATACTCCTCCATGATCAGACTGTCTTTCCTGTTCATGGTATCTCTCCTCCTTATGACACTCCACCCTGCTTTGAACTTTTGATCCGGGAACGGTCTGATACAATCATTTTTTTCTCCACTGGAGTTGTCATCTTCCAAATCTGTCATATTTCTGCGCGCAGTAATATAGAATATATTTTATCATATTATGTAACCTCGGACAATATTCTTCCGACTTCTGTCAAAATGATAGATATTTCAATATAAATTTTCATCATTTATACAATTATTTCACCATAACCGGCAAAGAACTTGTAGCAGTCCCCTTTTTGTTGATTATCCCCTTTTTTTCGACTATACTGGAATCAGGTGATTATCATGAAAATACTGTTTATCGATGCCTGCATCAGCATCCATCCGGAGTCGCGGACACGACTGCTGTGTGAGGAATATCTGAAGCAGGCCAAAGACAAAGGAAAAAACGTAGAACGGCTGAACCTGGAATCCCTGTCGCTCGCCCCTCTCACCACGGAAATGCTCGCAAAGAGAGAAGCCCTGATCCGAAAAGGTCAATATGAAGATGAGATATTTGCCCCGGCATGCAGGTTCAAGGAAGCGGACGAGATCGTCATCGGCACGCCGTACCATGACTTTTCTTTTCCGTCGATCCTGAAAGTTTATATTGAACATATCATGGTGAACGGACTGACCTTCCGGTATCACGGAGACCGAACCGAAGGACTGTGTCGCGCATCGTCACTGACTTATATCACGACAGCCGGCAGCTATATCGGGAACCGGAACTATGGATACGAATATGTGAAAGCTGTCGCCGAACGGCTGGGAATCCAGGAAACAAATCTGATCTGTGCGGACGGACTTGATGTGGGAGGAGCGGACGCAGCGCAGATCATGCGAGAAAAGTTAAATCTCCTGTCAGAATGCCGCACGATCCCCTATCCGCAGTCCTACCGGGAACGGCTTCGTGACGAGGGCGCCACCGCATTTGCCGGGCTGACAGACCATTCCGGCTCCAGATACTATACCGCCAACGATTATTACAACTGGAGCAGCAACGAAACGCTGCACATCTTATCCCGGTTTGAGACGTACCAGCAGACGACGGAATACACCTGCGGCGCAGCCTGTGCCCTGATGGTTCTGAACTGGTTTGATGCGAAGAAATATCACGAAAAGCTGGTGGCGCAGCTGATCGAGAGTATGCCCGGACGGGGCAGCACCGTGGAAAATATCGTGGATTTCTTTGACCTGATCGGGTGGAATGTCGAGTACCATGCGGCGGCGGAGCCAAAGTTCCAATCCATTGAAGAACTCGAACAGTCTCTGATTGACTATATCGACAGAGGCATTCCCATTATGGTCGACTGGGTTGACTGGGCTGGTCACTGGCAGGTGATCATCGGGATCGACACCTGCGGTTCCGACACGCCCTATGATGACGTGCTCATCTTTGCCGATCCTTACGACGTCACAGACCACTGCCAGGACGGATATTACATCTTCCCGCTCGGCCGCTTCTACGGCATGTGGCGCGAGGGACCGTGCGCCGGAAAAACCACTCCGTACAGCCAACCGTTTATAGCCGCCTGGCCACAGGAACCGAAGAAGCCGGAAGCAGACTAGCTTCCGGCAAAAATGTCATCAATCTCCTTTAAGACATTCACGGCAGACGTCACTACCACAACGGTATCTCCCGCCTGCATGCTGCTCTCTCCGTTCGGAATGATGATCTCATTCCCCCTGATAATGGCAGCGATCAGAATTCCCTTACGTAGCTTGAACTGCGGACTGCAAAACGGAACATGAATCCTGCCGCAGGCATCCGTCACTTCAAAAGCGATTGCCTCCGCCTTATCGTCCGCGATGCGGTACAATCTTCTGATAAAGCTCCGGTCACTGCTTGTCAGATTGCGGATAACAGACATCATCTTTTCCACGATCACACTGCTTGGAGATACGCACGCATCCACATCCGTCTTCTCCAGAAGTTTCTCATAGCCTGTCTCATTGATTCTGGCAAGTACCTGTGTCACACCCTCGGAATGGGCAAACAGTGACACCGCCAGATTCGTCCTGTCATCTCCCGTCATGGAGAGACACGCATCCATTTTGCGGATCCCCTCCTCCTGCAGGATCCCGGTATCCACCGCATCCCCGCATATCACCTGCACGTCAGGGAACTGCTTTGTCAATTCAATGCAGCGCTCTCTGTCCTTCTCCAGGATCTTGACGCTGTAACCTGTCGGCTCCATCTCCCTGGCGAGATAGTATCCTCCCGTTCCGCAGCCGACCATCAGGACATTTTTGACATGCTTTGTTTTCAGATGAAGCTTCTTCAGGATATCTCTCACAGACCTCGTAGATACAATGATCTCCAGTCTGTCTCCCGTCTGGATCCCGATATTTCCGTCCGGTATGATGATCTCTTTTTTCCTGTGAATCGCCACGACAAGCATATCCGTCTCAAAATACTCCTTGACCTGCCAAAGCATCATTCCGGCAAACGGGCTGTCCTCCTGCACCTTTAGCTCCGCGATCATTGCCT
Organism: uncultured bacterium; assembly: GCA_946061355.1. Taxonomy (GTDB): domain Bacteria; phylum Bacillota; class Clostridia; order Lachnospirales; family Lachnospiraceae; genus VSOB01. The sequence goes on from CAMGRE010000111.1 coordinate 8,011, forward strand.
TGCGGTCAAAGAAAGCCTTCGCGCGGAGTTCTCCCGACAGTTCCATATGCCACATCATTTCCTGCGCCGCTTCCTTATCCATATTGAGGATCCGGTCAATTCCGTATTCCTGCATAATGTATGACCGGTCCTGGTCAAACTCCGGCTGCTGGATCCTTGCGGACACATCTCTCGTCCCCAGCTTCTTTGCCGTCATGCAGGCAAGCAGATTCAATTCAT
>CAMGRE010000112.1 GCA_946061355.1 uncultured bacterium
CTCCCTGTCCGCCGGAGAAAGCTGCTGCCGTGGAGCCGAAGTCGATACTCTGGTCGATTGACAGATCTGTTGCGGGATCAATGTTATTCTTTTTCAGGATGTACTCAAATACCATTTCCGGCATGCCTCCGGCTCTGCCGCCAAGCACATCCTTGCCTTTCAGCATATCCCATGTAAAATCAGAGACCGGCTTTCTGGATACCAGGAAATTTCCGGCACGCTGCGTCAGCTGCGCAAAGTTGACGACAGGATCATCGGTGCCGCCGAGATACGTGTAGATGGATGCTTCCGATCCCATAAAGCCAACATCTGCATCGCCGGAGAGCACGGCAGTCATCGTCTTATCTGCACCGAATCCTGTTACGAGCGTCACATCCAGACCTTCCTCCTCAAAATACCCTTCCTCGATGGCAACATACATTGGCGCGTAGAAGATACTGTGGGCAACTTCGTTCAGTACGAGCGTTTCGCCGCCTTTTTTGGAAGCTGCATCGCTGCCTGTCGCCTGACCGGCAGATCCGCAGCCTGCCAGTGACAGCGCGAGCAGGATGGAAGTTAATGTGAACGCTGTGAACTTTCTGCCCTTTTTTGTAAGCAATTTCATAATCGTAAGATACCTCCCGATTCCATATGATGGATTATCTTATGCGTCCGGCATGTACGCGGTGCCAAGGCCGATGCGGAGGCTTGCGTGGGACACGTCTATACTTTATACTGATAAAAAAGCATGTCAAAGAATTGAGGATGGTTACAGAGATGGACAGACAGATCAGGCTTCCGGAGGCATTTCAACAAAAAATGCAGAAGCTTCTGGGAGAAGAATATGAACTTTTTTGCAAAAGTTATGAGGAGGAGCGCGTTTATGGACTGCGGTACAATCCGCTAAAATGGACGGAAGAGGAGTTTTTGCAAAAGGTTCCTTTTACACTGCAAAAGATTCCGTGGACGGCGGAAGGGTATTATTATGATGATGCGCAGAGGCCGGGGCAGCATCCGCTCCACGAAGCGGGAGGGTATTACATTCAGGAGCCGAGCGCTATGGCGGTGGCGGATATCCTGAAGGTGTCACCCGGCGACAGGGTACTGGATCTGTGCGCTGCGCCCGGTGGGAAGAGTACACAGCTTGCAGGACATATGAGAGGGCAGGGGCTGCTCGTTTCCAATGAGATCCATCCTGCCAGGGCTAAGATTCTGTCCCAGAATATTGAGCGCATGGGGATCCGGAACTGTGTTGTGACTAACGAGACACCGGAACGGCTTGCAGCTTTTTTCCCTGAGTACTTCACGCATATTCTGGTGGATGCCCCCTGCTCCGGAGAAGGGATGTTCCGCAAGGAGGAGGCTGCGCTTACGGAGTGGAGCCTCGAGAATGTGGAACGCTGTGCACAGAGGCAGCGTGATATTCTGTATCAGGCTGCACTCATGCTGCAAAGAGGCGGAACACTCGTATATTCCACCTGTACGTTTGCGCCGGAGGAGAATGAGCAGAGCATCGCGGAGTTCCTGAAGACTCATCCGGATTTTTATATTGAGACCATTGAGAGCAAAAAGGGATTTTCCCAGGGAAGGCCTGAATGGGCGGGAGAAGAAAGAGAGGCGTCTCTTGCCGGGACGGTCAGGCTCTGGCCGCATGTGACTGCCGCACAGGGAGTGCCGGGAGAAGGGCATTTTGTTGCCAGACTGCGGCGGGAGGGTTCTCCGGATGACGGGGCGGTGCCGGATCAGGGAGGATCTGCTACAAAGAACAGGAAGACGCCCGGCATGACAGGGGCATTATCCAAAGGCCAGCTTGCGGACTGGGAGCAGTTTGCGGCAGAAAATCTGAAAATGAGGCCGCAGGGAATTCCCTGTCTGTTCGGCAGTACCCTGTATCTGATTCCGGAAGGTATGATCGATATGAGAGGAATGAAGGTGCTGCGGCCGGGGCTTTGCCTCGGGGAAAATAAGAAAGGGCGTTTTGAGCCGTCACATGCGCTTGCGCTGGCGCTTCATCCTGAGGAGGCGGTTCTGTGTCATGACCTTTCCGATCAGGAGGCGAAAGAGTATCTGAAAGGGACAGCTTTTCCGAGTTCTCTCGATAAAGGGTGGGTTCTGATGACATACAAGGGCTGCTCACTGGGGTTTGCCAAATCTGCGGGCGGTATGCTAAAGAACCATTATCCCAAGGGACTGCGAAGATAGGAACATAATAGGGTAGAGGGATTTTTGCCGATGGATTAAACTGGAACTATTTGGAAGAAAAGTGAAAAGTTCGTTGAATGATGGGAGAAAAATTGGTAAAATAGAATAAAGGGGTTGTTCTTTTTGTAACGGTGAGGTAAATAGCGAAAAGGGGATTACGCATATGGGAGAAAAGACCACAATATTGATAGTTGATGCCAAAAACGAAGATCGAAGTATCCTGATGCAGATTGGGAAAAAGCATCCCGAGTATCGTTTTCTGGAAGCAGATACTGTGGGCAGGGCGTTGGATCTGCTGGAGTCGGAAAGAAAGCCGGATCTGATCATGCTTGACATTGTCTCTCCGAATCTGGATGGACTTCGGCTGTTGAATTTCCTCAAAAAGAACGAACGGTTCCGCAGCGTGCCGGTGGTGGCGGGAACATTGCCCGGAGCTGCGGAGGTCAGCAGGAAAGCGGCCAAATTTGGTGTGGCGGATTTCCTGATGAAGCCATATGATGTTCCGAATGCCGAAGCGTGTATCGAAAAAGCGATACACAGTGGCGGAATGCAGGGGGAGAGAGACTCGCTCACAGGACTTTATACGGCAGAGTCATTTTATGCGGAGACAGCAAAGATGCTGCGGGAAAATGCAGGAAAGGAGTATACACTTCTCTTTTTTAATCTTGCCAATTTTGCACTTGTCAATGATCTCCAAGGCAGGGAGACCGGAGACAATATTTTAAAGCAGATTGCCTCAACCATGGCGGCAGGTATGCATCACAAAGGTGTCTGCGGACGCGTTGCGGATGATCATTTTGTGTGTTGCATCGAGACGGAGCATCCGGGTGATGAACTGGGATTTTATGAATATATGGAATCGCGTGTGCGCAAACTGGCATGGCAGTTCCATTTCACGCTGGAGTGCGGCATTTATCCGATCGATGATATCACGTTATCGGTTAAGGATATGTGTGACCGCGGTGAGTTTGCGCTCGGAGATGTCAAGGGGATCCACCTTGAGAAATATGCATATTACGATAAAGGAACAGCGGAAAAGTATTATCATGAGCAAATGATGATTGCTGACCGCGAAAAGGCGCTTACAGAAGGGCAGTTCTATGTGGTGTTCCAACCGGTATTTGATGCCGTGATCGAGAAGGTGGTAGGAGCTGAGGCTCTTGTGCGGTGGAGACACCCTGTCCTGGGTGTGATCTCACCCCAGAGATATGTGCCCTTGTTCGAAAAGGATGGATTCATCCATAAGCTGGATCTGTTTGTGTGGGAGGAAGCCTGCAAGGTTCTGGCGGATCTTAAGAGGAGAGGCGGAGCATTGCGTCCGATTTCGGTCAATGTATCGAGGATCGATCTGTACCATCCCGATCTTGCCGATTCGCTTGAGAGACTTCTGGCAAAGTATCAGATCGAAAAGAAATATCTCTTTCTTGAGATCACAGAGTCGGCTTATGTAGAGCAGCCGCAGGAGATGATCAACGTGGTTTCCGATTTGCGGAAACGGGGATTTAAGATCATGATGGATGATTTCGGAAGCGGCTATTCCTCTCTGAATATGCTGAAGGATATGCCGGTAGATGTGCTTAAAATTGATATGAATTTTATGCAACAGCTCGAGTCCTCCAGGCGTGCGGGAAATATCGTGATCAGTATCATCCGTATGGCAAAGCTTCTGCATATCGATACCGTGGCAGAGGGTGTGGAAACAAAAGAACAGAAGGAGTTTCTTAAGAATATCGGCTGTGACGAGATACAGGGCTATTATTTTGCAAAGCCCATGCCTGCCGATGATTTCTGCAGCTTCATGATGAAGGAACCGAGGCATCAGGAGGAGAGGACAGGCTATAAGAAAGGTGTCCTGGTTGTTGATGACGTGACGGTCATCAGGAAGTCACTGATCCAGGCATTGGGAGATGAATACACCTATTATGAGGCGGCAAATGGGCAGCAGGCTCTCGATATTCTCAAGACTGAGGCAAGTCAGATCAGTATCATCATCACGGATGTCTTTATGCCGGTAATGGATGGTTTTGAACTGATCGGAAAACTGCAGGAAAATCCGATCTACAGTCACATACCGATCATCGTTGTAACTGTCAGCGAAGAGCGGGAGAATGAGATCAAGGCACTCAAGCTCGGTGCAGTGGACGTGATCACCAAGCCGTATGATCCGGTCAGTGCAAAGCACAGAGTGAAGAATGTGCTCAAGATTGCGGAGGCTGAGCGGCTGCAGATGGAGATTAAACTCCTGAATGAAAAGAATATAAAATAGAAATGGATAATGAGAAAGTATTATGAGTATATATGATACCCTGAATGAACAGCAGAAGAAGGCAGTATATCAGACAGAAGGGCCTGTTCTGATCCTGGCGGGCGCCGGTTCCGGCAAGACGAGGGTGCTGACACACCGCATTGCCTACCTGATCGATCGATGCGGTGTACAGCCCTGGAATATTCTGGCAATCACGTTTACAAATAAGGCTGCCGGAGAAATGAGAGAGAGGGTAGACAATCTGGTCGGGTTTGGGTCGGAACAGATCTGGGTATCCACCTTTCACGCCATGTGCGTCCGGATTCTCAGACGCTATATTGACAGGCTCGGGTATGACAATCATTTCACCATCTATGACACGGATGATCAGAAGACTGTGATGAAGGATATTTGTAAGCGGCTTCAGATCGATACCAAAATGTTGAAGGAGAGGGCAATTCTCAGTGCGATCTCCTCAGCGAAGAATGAATGTGTTTCACCGCTTGAGTATGAGAGTACTGCATTTGATTTCACGGCGCGCAGGATTGCAGAGGCGTATAAAGAGTACCAGCGCGTACTGAAAAAGAATAATGCTCTGGATTTTGACGATCTGCTGTTAAAGACAGTGGAATTATTCAAATCATGTCAGGATGTACTGGAATCGTATCAGCAGCGTTTTCAGTATATCATGGTGGATGAGTATCAGGATACAAATACCGTACAGTTTGAACTGATTCATTTGCTGGCGGGGCGCAGCCGGAACCTGTGTGTGGTTGGTGATGACGACCAGTCGATCTACAAATTCCGCGGGGCAAATATCCGCAATATTCTTGATTTTGAGAAAGTATATCCTGACGCTTGTGTCATAAAATTAGAGCAGAATTACCGCTCCACACAGAATGTGCTGGATGCGGCGAACAGTGTGATCCGAAACAATGTCAGCAGGAAGGAAAAGGCCCTGTGGACGGACAAAGGAGCAGGCAGTCCGCTGCATTTCCATCAGTTTGATACCGCATATGATGAGGCGGAGTATATCGCGGATGATATCAGACGCAAGAAGCGGGATGGTGTGACTGACTATGGGCAGTGTGCCGTATTGTTCCGGACCAATGCGCAGGCGCGTCTTGTCGAGGAACGATTTGTGGTGTCCGGCATTCCCTATGATGTTGTTGGCGGCGTGAATTTCTATGCGAGGCGCGAGATCAAAGACATTCTTGCTTATCTGAAGACGATAGATAACGGCAGCGATGATATTGCGGTTAAGAGGATTATCAACATTCCCAAGAGGGGAATCGGCGCGACGACGATTGCCAGAGTCCAGGAGTATGCCGACGGACGACAGATCAGTTTTTACGATGCGCTCAGAGAGGCTGATCAGATCATGACCATCGGCAAGAGCGGCGCAAAGCTGAAGCCTTTTGTTCTGATGATACAATCATTCCGCGGAAAGCAGGAATATTTGGGACTGACGGAACTGATTCAGGATGTGATCGATACGACAGGCTATGTCGAACTTCTGAAAGAATCGGACGAAGACGATGCTGAGGATCGTATCGAGCATATCGAGGAGTTTATCAATAAGGCGGTTGCCTTTGAGGAGAGTCATGATGAGCCGACACTCAGTGATTTCCTGGAGGAAGTGGCGTTGGTTGCCGATATTGACGGGGTGTCGGAGGATGATAACAAAGTACTGCTGATGACACTGCACAGTGCAAAGGGACTGGAATTTCCGCATGTGTATATGGCGGGAATGGAGGACGGCGTATTCCCGAGTTATATGACGATCACGGCAGACGATCCGGATGAGATTGAGGAGGAGAGACGTCTTGCTTATGTGGGGATCACGAGAGCCAAAGATGATCTGACGTTGACGTGTGCCAGAGCCCGCATGGTGCACGGTGAGACACAGTATAATCCGGTGAGCCGGTTCTTAAAAGAGATCCCGGCGGAACTGATGGATCATAAATTGCCCGAGACAAGACGCAGGGATCAGGTGGAATACCGTGAAGATTCCTACGAGAGAAGCCGTTTTAAATCCAAACCGTTTGCCGGCAGTGAGGATTATGGCAGCATTGGCAGCAGTGGAAACGGCGGCGGATTCGGAAGCCGGGAAGGCGCGGGATTCGGCGGAGGCAGAAGCTTTGGCGGCAGTGACCGTTTGGCAGGGACAAGTGGCAGTGGTCGCAGTGCAGGCTCCGGCGTGAAAAGAATGGATTCGGTTTCTACACTTGGCAGCGGCATCGGTGCGACGAGACCGGCACAGGATCCCAGATGGAAGCCGAGAGCGGTGTCAGCGCCTAAGCGCACGGCGGAGGAGAACCGACCGTATTTCACCAAAAACGCAGCGGCTAAGGAAACGCTTGCCGGAATACAGAAGGGCGCTTCCATCGGCGGTAAGCCGGATTATGAGGTGTCGGACAGAGTGCGTCATATCAAGTACGGTGAGGGAACCGTGACAAAGCTGGAAGAGGGACCGCGTGATTATCAGGTGACAGTCGATTTTGACACCGCGGGAACTAAGGTCATGTATGCCGGCTTTGCCAAGTTAAAGAAAGTGTAGCAGTTTTTGGATTTTATAGAAATTTTCATAGTAAAAATGACAGAAAAGTGGTATAGTAATATCAGACGGCATAAAGATTGGCTGTTATGGTAAATATTTGTATTGATTTTAACAGGAGAAAGGTGGTTTCTATGAATAGATGGGATGAGGTACTTAATGTAAAAAAACTGCAGGAGCTGCTTGGCAAGAAAGAGGAAGAAGAGAAGAAGAGTTCTCCGGTCTGCCTGATCCTTGGAGTGGTGCTTGTAGTTGCAGTGGTCGCAGCGATCGCATATGCGGCATACCGTTATTTTACTCCGGATTATCTGGAAGATTTTGAAGATGATTTCGAGGATGATTTTGATGATGATTTCTTCGATGACGAGGAGGAGAGCAGCGCTTCCGATCAGGAGGAAGAGCAGGCTGACGAGAGTGGATCTGAGGAGAAGCCTGAGGAGTAAAAGGATTTCGGCGCAGTTTCTTTTTGCGGGATCGGCGTGAGCCGGCGGCATGGGATGCGCAGGATTTGTATTTTGAAAGACAGAGAGATTGCGGAATGCAGGTGCATTCCGTTTTTTCGTCATACAGGATATTCTGCCTGGGTTTCCGGTATGACAAAACGGGATATGCAATCTAACAATGATAGACAGCAGGAGACAGATTGATGAAAAAAGGTCAGATTACAGAAGGAATTGTGGAACGTGTTCAGTTTCCGAACAAGGCGGTCGTGCGATGTGAGGACGGCGGTATCTGTGTGGTAAAAAACGCTCTTCCGGGGCAGAAGCTTTCTATTGCGGTCAATAAAGTCAGGAAAGGAAAAGCCGAGGGCAGAATTCTGGAAGTGCTCGCGCCGGGAGAAGATGAACATGAGAGCGTTTGTCCGCATTTCGGCGCCTGCGGGGGCTGTAATTATCAGACGCTGCCCTACGAGACACAGCTTGCGCTGAAGGAGAGCCAGGTAAAGGCGTTACTGGAGCCTGTGCTGCAAAAACAGTCGGAGGAATATGTCTGGGAGCCGATCCGCAGAAGCCCGGATGTTTACGGCTACCGCAATAAGATGGAATTCTCGTTCGGAGACGGCTGTAAGGACGGACCGTTGGAGCTTGGCATGCATAAGCGCGGCGGATTTTATGATATTGTGACAGTATCGGACTGTCAGATTGTGGATGAAGATTACCGGACGATTCTGAAGCCTGTGCTGGCTTACTGCAGAGAACAGGGCTTTTCCTTTTATCACAGATTGCGTCATACAGGATA
>CAMGRE010000113.1 GCA_946061355.1 uncultured bacterium
AGGAGTTTAAAAAACTTATCTAAAGGAAGAGACGGTTTCAGTATAAGACAGAATCATAGGGAGAAGTTCTCATGGTAATCGTGAGGGCTTCTTTTTTATTATATAAATTTAGACATGCTTTAAATATCTTGTAAAACAGCATTGTTAAACGATAAAAATTTTTTAAATAAAATGCAAAAAACACTTGCTAATCAGATATCCCAAAATGTATGGTGGATTTAGGGGATATCTGTGTTTGATGATGATATGCACCAAGGTAAAACATAATGCTGTTTGTGATAGTCGTCAAAAAGGAGAGAAAATGATATGAATCAAAAAGAAGAAAGAAGAATTAAAGAGTATCTGGATTGGTACGGTATTCCACATTCCTCAAACGGATATTCGTTTTTGATCGATGTAATTAAAGCGATGGTAATAAACGGGTCGACCATAAAACTTCAAGGGATTTATGAGGAGATCGGGGAGCAGTGTGGTATCACTGGCGCATGTGTTTCTTCGTCCATTCGTTATGCACTCAAGCAATCAAAAAAGGGCAGTGAGATGAAGGCCAGAGCTTTTATTAAGGACGGTGTCGAATATGCAAAAACAGGCTACTTCAGATAAAAGTCAAGATATCATTCGTTATCCGGATAAAGCGTTTTGATATATTCCAGAAATTCCGCCGCGGCATGTGACAGATGATGATTCTTGCTCCAGATCAGCACATAGGATGCGGTGACTTCCGGGTTGACCAGGCGCTTGATACAGACAGAAGAATCCGTTCCGATGTTGGCGGAATCCGGATAAAGTGTGATGCCTACGTTCTGGCGTGTAAGCTCATAGGCGTTCAGCATATGCGCAAGGCGGCAGCGGATCTTTAATTCTTTGCCGGGGCAGTTCAGCCAGTCGGTGATTTCCTGCAGTCTGGATTCTCTGGAAGGAATGATGAGGTCGTAGTCGGCCAGCTTCTGAAAGTCGATGGTATCTCCCGGTTCTTGTGCCAGAGGGCATGCCTGCGGGAGCATCGCGATCCAGGGCTCCGAGTAGACAGGGATGGCATTGACGCCTTCGGCGTTGTGCGGCTCCATGATGATGGCAAGCTCGCACAGCCCCTTCATGAGGCGGTTGATCACATCGTCTGAGTTTCCGTTCCACAGATTGTAGCATACATGGGGATGGTCTTTGTGGAAACCGGCGATCCATTCGGAGAATAACGTGGGAGCATGTCCCTCGACAGAGGCTAGATAGATCGTGCCGTGGAGGCCGGTCTTCATCTCGCGCACATCCTCGGCGGAACGGTTCACGAGATCCACAACCCGCATGGCATACTGGCGGAACATCTGCCCTTCATCGGTAAGCTGTAATGCATGCGGCTTCCTGATAAACAGCGATACGCCGAGTTCTTCTTCCAGCTCCTTGATCTGGCGACTCAGGGGAGGTTGTGCGATACACAGTTTCTCCGCTGCTCTCGTAAAATTCATCTCTTCCGCTACGGCGAGAAAATATCGGATATGTCTCAGTTCCATGGACAGGACTCCCTTCAGAATGCATAAAGTAATCTATTATTTGACGGTTTTGATTTTTCACAACAATACCTTATGGGTATCAATATGCCTTTATTATATATATTTCACAATAATAAGTCAATGATGTATAGTAAAATCATCAAAGGGAAGGAAACAAAAACTTCCGAAACAGCAGACAACAGAAAAAAAGGAGGAAACCGGTATGAAAAGAGTATTTGCTATGATTGAAGAGTATTTTGAAGAGTATTATGCAAGCTTCTCAGTGCCGACAAAGAGGTAGGCATGAACACAACAGAATATGAGAATCAGTAAAGGGACATCCGGTAAAATGGCGGATGTCCCTTTTTGACGCGGATATATGGTTAGTGGTATACTTTATACAAACAAGCATCTGTGCAAAGTTGGAGGAATCATATGGGGAATACAGAGGTTACCAAAAAGAAAAAAGTGATCGTGGCGGGACATTCCTGCGTTGACATTACGCCGATTTTTCCGCCCGGGACCAAAAAAGTTGCAAATCCGGGAGAGTTATTGACGCCGGGCAGACTGGTACAGATGGAGGGCGTTGATATCAACGGAGGCGGTGCGGTTTCCAACACCGGGATAGCAATGAAGCTTCTGGGAGCAGATGTCAGCCTGCTTACCAGAACGGGAACAGATACTTTTGGAAAAGTCCTGAAGGATATTTATGCGGATTTTGGTGTGGCAGACAGTGTGGCCAGTGTAGAGGGAGAGAGGACATCCTACACGGCAGTGATCGCAATGCCCGGTATCGACCGTATCTTTCTGCATGATCCCGGCTGTAATAATACGTTTTCGCTGGAAGATGTGAAGAGAGTAGAACTGACGGGTGCGTCATTATTTCATTTCGGATATCCGCCTATCATGGAGAGAATGTATGTGAAGGATGGTGCAGAGCTGGTAGAATTGTTGAAATATGTAAAGAGTCAGGGACTGGCGGTCTCTATGGATATGGCGATGGTGGATCCCACATCGAAGGCCGGACAGGCAGACTGGATGAAGATCCTGACAGGTGCGCTTCCGTATGTGGATTTTTTTGTGCCGAGTGTGGAGGAGATCTGCTTTATGCTGGATCGTCCCCGCTATGAGGAATGGTCGGAGCGGGCAGCAGGCGGTGAGATTGTAAACGTTCTGCGCCGGGAGGATATCGCGCCTCTGGCCGAGAAGTGCATGGAACTCGGAGTCGGAGTGCTTCTGCTCAAATGCGGTGCGCCGGGACTCTATTATAAGACAGGACCGGCAGCAAGGATGGAAAAACTGCACGATCTGACAGGAATCGATGCTTCCGACTGGGCGGACAGGGAAGGCTTTGAGGACAGTTATGTGCCGGAGAAGGTCTTGTCCGGTACCGGGGCGGGCGATACGACGATCGCAGCTTTCCTGACAGCGATGTTGGAGGGATATTCCTTTGAGCGCTGCATTCAGCTTGCGGCTGCCGAGGGCGCATCGTGTGTAGAAGCGTACGGAGCGTTGGAAGGGATCCGCTCACTTGATGAGTTGGAGAGACGGATTGACAGCGGATGGGCAAAAGGAAAAGGTCTGAAGTGATTATTCCGAAAAAAGCGGGGAGCTTACAGCTCCCCATTTCTATATTTGGTAAGGATTTTCTGGATCTTGTCATTGGGATTGAGCAGATCGCTGATCGAGGTATCATGGTTTAACGTATCGATCAGGTAAGCGATGTATTTGCTCATATCACAGTTGATATACCATTCACGGTTCAGAAGCTCCGGTGTCTGGTAGATCAGATTTGTCGTCAGTACTCTGTCGATAAGACCATCCTGATATGCCTGGTCAAAGCGGTCCAGACCATTGGTGAAGAGACCGAAAGTAGAGCAAATGAAGATCTTGTTTGCCTTGCGCTCCTTCAGGGCTGCGGCAACCTCGAGAACACTTTCGCCGGAGGAGATCATATCATCTATGATGACCATATCTTTTCCTTCCACGCTTGTTCCCAGGAATTCATGTGCTACGATAGGATTTCTGCCGTTTACGATTCTGGTATAATCTCTTCTCTTATAGAACATACCCATGTCCAGACCAAGGACATTGGCGATATAGATGGCGCGGCTCATGCCGCCCTCATCGGGGCTGATCACCATCATATGATCGGAATCAATCTGGAGTCCCTTTACATTACGGAGCAGTCCTTTGATAAACTGATAGGCAGGCTGCACTGTCTCGAAGCCGTGCAGAGGAATCGCATTCTGGACTCTTGCGTCATGGGCGTCAAAGGTGATGATATTGTCTACGCCCATGCTGACCAGCTCCTGCAGGGCAATGGCACAATCCAGAGATTCTCTTGTGGTGCGTTTATGCTGACGGCTTTCGTACAGGAATGGCATAATCACCGTGATGCGTCTTGCTTTCCCGCCAACGGCTGCAATGATACGTTTCAGATTCTGGTAATGATCGTCGGGAGACATATGGTTTTCATTACCGCAGAGAGAATAGGTAAGGCTATAGTTGCAGACATCAACCAGGATGTACAGATCCATGCCACGTACCGATTCGGTGATCACAGCCTTTGCTTCACCGGAACCGAAACGGGGAACCTTGGCGGTGAGCAGATAGGAGTCGCGCTGATAACCGGCAAATGCCAGGCTGTCTTTGTGCTCGTTTTCGCGTTCTGTTCGCCATTTCACCAGGTAATAGTCGATCTTCTCGCCCAGGGGTCTGCAGCCCTCTACAGGGATGACTCCCAGAGAACCGGCGGGGATTGTTTCCAGGTTTCGCTTTTCTTCCTGCTTTGCAGCCATAATAATCCTCACTTTCTGTTTCTCGCCTTTTTTTGGGATAATCGTATATCGGATCCGGTCAGCTTATAAATATCATAGTTGCTCGTTATTCTGGAAAAAATACGTTCAGAATAGTGATTCTTAAGCTCCTCCAGAGAGAGATTGGTGGAGATCAGCGTCGCTTTTCTGCGCAGATGTCTTTCACTCAGACAGGAAAACAACCGGGAAATCACATAGGCGTTGGTAAATTCAGTGCCCAGATCATCTATTATCAGCAAATCACAATTATATATGTCCTGCTCCGGGCTGTAAAGGTCTTCTCGGCTTTTTGAGGAAAAAGAATTCTGGGAGAGCGTGTCGATCAATGCATTGGCACTGAAATAAAGAACCAGGAATCCGCGCTCGATCAATTCTTTGGCAATACAATTCGAAAGAAAGGTTTTGCCTACGCCGGGAGTGCCGCAAAAGAGCAGATTGCGGTAGGTGTCGGAGAAATCCTGTACAAATTCCCGGCATGCCGAAACGGTAGCACGGAAACGTTCCAGATCTTCTCCGGAATAGTATTCGTAACTTAATGTAGAAAAATTTTCTTTTTTTAGGATCTCTTCAATATTGGATTGCTCATACAGGAGAGAAACGATTTCCCGTTTCAGGCAGGAGCATTTCTCGTTGTCCACATAACCGGTGTCCCTGCAGAGAGGACAGGCATACTCCGGTTCCAGATAATCGTCCGGGTATCCGGCATTTTTCAAAAGGGTGCGTTTCTGTTCCGACAGCTTTTGCAGCTGACAATGAAGCTCGTTTAAGGCATTGGAATCCCCGTCCAGCAGTTTCTTTGCCTGAGCAACAGAAATAGAGGAAATAGAGTGATCTACTTCCTCGTAGCCCGGGATTTTCTCATATATTTCAGTTATTCTGTTTAATTGGCGCTGACGGCTGCGGTTCTGTCGTTCCTCGAATTTCCGGAAGATAGAATCATATTGTGAATTTGTCAGAGGCACTTTTGTTCTCCTTCAAACTGCCCTGCTAATTGCTGAGCAGTTCCTTTTCAAGCGCATCAAAATCATAATTGCGCTGAGGAAATTGATTAAACTGGTTATTTAATATGGCAGCCGGTTTTGACTGCATACTTTTTTTGCGTTTGTAGGTGCTGTCTGCACTGCGGATATCTTCCAGGCAGTGCACATTGGATTGCTTCCAGTTTGTCAGAATACTGTCGGCATATTCAAAGCGGTGCTTGTCCGTTGCCATGACGGTTCGTTCACATGCCTCGACAATAATATCGGAAGTAAAACCAAGGTCTTTTGTCCAGCGTGTGATATAGGTGACTTCTTTCGGAGTCGGAGCGCTGGTTTTGCCGAGCGCTTTCATTACAGTATATACGGTTTTGTCATATTTTCCGACGTATGCTTTTGCCTGCTTGGGCGTGGTGATCTGCTCATCGTGCCAGTTTAAAGCCACTTTTTCTATGTAACGAAAATCCTTCTTGCCCTTTCCGACACAGTATTGTACCAGATAGTCGATCAGATCGGCGGAGAAGCCCAACTTGTCATATAAAAAGAAAATGCTCTTGATCTCCGATACGCTTAGAGGCTTGCCGATATACTGCTCAACGATAAACAGAAGCTGAGCGGTTTCTTCGCTATCGCGGAACGCTCCTAGGTCGTCCAAAGTATAGGAAGGCTTTGCGGCAGGAATCGGGACAATGTCTGCTCCCTGCGGGGAAGCTGCACGCTCCTCCTCCGTGCAGGCATCCGCCATATGGATGGCGATCAGATTCCTGTTGTCATCATACTCCAATGAAAGGAGTTTTTTCTTTTCCCAATAGGTTAAAGAGCGCAGGACATCCTTTTCCGTGTGATTAAATTTATCCGCAATATCTGAGATGCTGGTAGAACGATGGGCATGGAATACCCGTAACAGATAAAGATATACTTTGATCTGTGCATCGTTTGCCTCTATCATATATTCATCAATAAAACGGTTAGGGACGGCTGTAGAGGTATCCCCATCGCTGTAAATCTTCAGGCTGCTCATAGTTTCCCCCTCGGTCAATTACCTTATTCAAAGCAAAGAAATTATAACACAACGCGATTCAAAAAGAAATACTTAATTTCCTGCAAAGCCTTGAAAAAAGCGGGCTCGCGGGCATTGTGGATGTTGTGGAAACTGTGGATTGAGCTACAGGAATAAAATGGTGTTCACCGGCGTATACATAGGATAAAAGTGGACAAACGGGGGATTGTCCCGCGGAGATTGTGGCAAAGAAATATCCACATTTCGGAGAGCCGTTTTTGACCCTTTTTCATGTGGATATTGTGGGTAACTAAAGTCCCAACAGATTTTCGCCGATTTTTACCACATCTCCGGCTCCCATAGTTATCAACACATCGCCGTCGGTACAATTTTTTAGCAAAAAGTTTTCAATTTCATCAAAGGAAGGGAAATAGAAGCATTCTTTACCCAGTTTCTGAATCTCTTCCTGGAGGGTTTTGGAACTGATTCCGAGAGTATCCGTCTCCCTGGCGGCATAAATATCTGCGAGCACGATCTTGTCGGAGAGAGCCAGTGCCTTGGCAAATTCCGGCAGGAAAGCTTTGGTTCTGGTATAGGTGTGAGGCTGGAACACACACCACAGTGTCTTGTGCGGATAGTTCTTTGCCGCCTGCAACGTCGCAGTGATCTCGGTAGGATGATGGGCATAGTCATCAATGATGGTCAGACCACCGATCTTTCCTTTGTATTCAAAACGCCTGTCAGTTCCGGAAAAATCAGCCAGTGCTTTCACGGCAACTGTCCGGTCCAGAGAAAATGCATCCGACAGTGCAAGCGCCGCCAGTGCATTCATCACATTGTGCCTGCCGGGGACAGACAGCTTTACGGAAAAGGCATTTCCTTCTTTATCATGTGCGGTGAAAGAAGGATGGGCATATTCGTCAAAAGAGAGGTCTGTGTAATAGTAGTCATATTCGCTGCTGCTGCCATAGGTGAGGATGGGGCAGTTCAGACCGGATGTAATGGTGCCGATCTCGGGAATCTCCCCATTGATAATCAACAGACCGTCTTCGGGAATCAGCTGTGCAAATTGATGGAAAGAGTTCCTGATGTCATTGATATCTTTGAAGAAATCCAGGTGATCCTCCTCCACATTCAGGATAACGCCGATCCTGGGGAAGAAGCTTAAGAAACTGTTGGTATATTCGCACGCTTCGGTGACAAAATAGTCCGATTTTCCCACACGGGTATTCCCACCGATGGACTTTAGAATTCCACCGATCGAGAGGGTCGGATCGGCATCCGCCTCCAGAAGGATCTGGGAGATCATGGAAGTGGTCGTCGTCTTGCCGTGTGTACCGCTGATTGCGGCAGGCAGTCCGTAGGCACGCATGATCTGACCGAGCAGCTGGGCTCTGGTCAGAGAGGGGAGCCCTTTGGCGGAGATAGCAGTAAATTCAGGATTGTCCGGATGAATGGCAGCTGTATAGACAACCAGATCAATGTCATCCGTTATATTCGCGGCACATTGCCGGTAGGAGACATGCACTCCTTTTGCCTCCAGCATATCGGTGAGAGAGGAGTGCCGCACATCGGAACCGGATATTGTGAATCCTTTTTCGAGCAGGATTTCTGCCAGACCGCTCATGCTGACTCCGCCGATCCCGATGAAATGTATATGAATCGGATGGGAAAAATCAATTTGGTACATAGAAATAAGTCCTTTCAGCGTAATGCTTCCTATTTTTATACCTTCCGGTCT
>CAMGRE010000114.1 GCA_946061355.1 uncultured bacterium
CAGCCGGATACGGAGCAGAGATTTATTTCCCGTAAACAGCAGGAAAAGAATCAGGGCAATTGCGGAAAACAGGCAGCGCAGCGCAGTGATCTGCAGAGCCGTCAGTCCGCCGTCTGACAGCGGATTGGAAAAGAGTCCGATCGCGCCCCAGCAGATCCCGGCGATGACGATCAGCACGGCTGCCGGGAGAGGCAGATGTCCCTGCGATCCTTTTGGAGTATTGTTCGCTGCTTTATCGGTCGTATCTAATGAATTCATAGAGAAAGTCTCCTTGTTGGCGATCTGGGTGCAGGTTGCGATAGAAGCATTGCACCTTCTGCGCCTCCTCGCATACAAAAGGCTGCCGTATCGTACAGCAGCCCCATCGCTAACACATAGTATAATGAAAAACTGACTATCCTGCAAGAGGGAAAATGTGATAAGATGTACGTAGGCAATGAGCGGTGCGGCTGCAGACAGAGGTCGAAGCCCGTGAATGAGGAAGCCATAGGCTTCCGAATATGCACTGCAAGGAAAATACAGGAGGGATGGATATGACGTATCAGGAGATGGTGGAGAACGCAAGAGAGAGGCTCGGAGGCAAATGCAAGGGATGTCTCGAGTGCAACGGCAGAGTGTGCAGGAATACGGTGCCGGGGCCGGGCGCTAAGGGAATCGGCGACACGGCGATCAGAAATTATGACAAATGGAAAGAGATCCGGTTAAATATGGACACACTGGCAGAGAATAAGCCGGTGGACATGAGTCTTACGTTATTCGGAAAGAAATTTTCTTATCCGTTCTTTGCGGGACCGGTCGGAGCGGTACAGCTCCACTATGGAGACTGCTATACGGATGTTACCTATAATGATACGCTGGTGTCAGCGTGCGCGCAGGCGGGAATCGCAGCCTTTACCGGGGACGGCATGGATCCCGGCGTGGTGAAGGCAGCGGGACCGGCGATCAAGAATGCGGGAGGTATGGGCATTCCGACGATCAAGCCGTGGAATCTTGATACAATCCGTGAGAAATTTGAGATCGTGAAGGACAGCGGCGCATTTGCGATGGCGATGGATGTGGATGCAGCCGGACTTCCTTTTCTCAAAAATATGACACCGCCTGCGGGCAGCAAGACGGTGGAGGAGCTGCGCGAGATCATCAAAATGGCAGAAAAGCCTTTTATCGTAAAGGGAATCATGACTGTTAAGGGAGCACAGAAAGCAATGGAAGCGGGTGCGGATGCCATCATCGTATCAAATCATGGCGGAAGAGTGCTTGATCAGTGCCCCGCAACAGCGGAGGTCCTGCCTGAGATTGTGGAGGCTGTGGGCGGAAAGATCAAGATCCTTGTGGATGGCGGTATCCGGAGCGGTGCGGACATTCTTAAGGCATTGGCCATGGGCGCCGATGCGGTCGTGATCGCAAGACCTTTTGTGACGGCGGTTTACGGCGGTGGTGCAGAGGGCGTCAAGCTTCTCGTAGATAAATACGCGGGAGAACTGGAGGATGCTATGGCGATGTGCGGCGTGCACAGCCTCTCCGAGATTACAAAGGATATCATCCGGAAAAGCTGAGCCAAAACGGCAGATCCCGGATGACTTCGGGGAAATTTGGAAAAATTTGAAAAGAGAGTGACAATCATGCAGGTTATGGGACAGGAAGAAAAGGTTAAGTATATGACGACGGCGCCGGTGCGCGGTCTTGTGTGCAGGCTGGCTGTGCCGACAATCATCAGCATGCTTGTCACTTCTTTTTATAATATGGCGGACACCTTTTTCGTGGGAAAGATCAATACCAGCGCCACCGCTGCGGTCGGCGTGGTGTTTTCTCTGATGGCAATGATCCAGGCGGTCGGATTTTTCTTCGGACAGGGGTCCGGCAACATCATATCGAGAAAACTCGGTGCGCAGGAATACGAGGAGGCATCCGTCTATGCGGCAACGGGCTTCGGATGTGCCTTTGCGAGTGGTGTTGTCATTCTGGTTCTCGGCCTGATCTTCTTAGAGCCGCTCTCTTATATCTTAGGTTCCACGGAAACGATCCTTCCGTACACGAAGCAGTATCTGTGGATTATTCTGCTCGGTGCGCCGTTTATGACCTCGTCGCTTGTGCTGAACAATCAGCTCCGCTATCAGGGGAGTGCGGCGTATGCCATGGTGGGGATCGTGTCCGGCGCGGTGCTCAATATTTTCCTCGATCCTTTTCTGATCTTTACCTGCCGCATGGGAATCTCCGGGGCAGCCATTGCCACGGTGAGCAGTCAGGTCGTGAGCTTTTTCCTGATGCTTGCGGGTACAGGGAAGGGCGGCAATATCAAGCTGAGCCTGCACAATTTTTCATTCAGCCGGGATTATATCGGGTCGATCATGAAGAACGGCTTCCCGTCTCTGTGCAGACAGGGGCTGGCAAGTTTCTCCGTGATGGCGCTCAATCATGCGGCGGCAGTCTACGGAGACGCCGCGATCGCGGGCATGTCCATTGTGAACCGCGTGACAATGTTTGCGAATTCCGCGCTGATCGGTTTTGGGCAGGGTTTCCAGCCTGTGTGCGGCATGAATTACGGTGCGGGACGCTATAAGAGAGTCAGGGAAGCCTACTGGTTTTGTGTGAAGTACGCATTTTTCTTCCTTCTGGCAGTAGGAGTTGTCTCTTTTGTCGGGGCAGAGCAGATCATCAGCGTCTTCCGGAAAGGCGATCCGGAGGTAACTGCAGCAGGGACGCTTGCACTGCGGTTTCAGATGGTGGTATTCCCGTTGGGCTCCTGGCTCGTGATGTGTAACATGATGCTGCAGTCGATTGGCAGATCCGCCAAGGCATCTGTTGTGGCGGCTGCTAGGCAAGGGGTGTTCTTTATCCCGCTTGTCATGATCCTGCCACACTTTTTTGGTTTCCTTGGAGTGCAGATGTGCCAGATGTGGGCGGATATCTGCGCGTTTGTCTTGTCGGTTCCGCTGGGGATCAGTGTGTTGAAAGAGTTTAGGAAAGATCGGGAAGGGTGAGAGGTTTTATGTTAGGACATACTGCAAACAATATCAATACTTTAGGAGCATTCTGTGGGAAAAGAGACGTCACGGAACTGACATCGGAGCAGCTGTTTCAAAAATACGGAATCATGCAGGCAGATGTCATGGTGCTTTTTGGCGGGAGCATTCTGTGCGGAGGCGATGTGCTCGCACAGGCAATGCAGGATCGCATTGCAAAGAAATATGTGATTGTCGGCGGCGCCGGACATACGACAGAAACGTTGCGGATGAAAATGCATGAGGAATTTCCGGATATGGAGACGGAAGGATTATCCGAGGCGGAGGTGTTTGCAAATTATTTGAACCATCGATATGGCCTGAAGCCCGATCTCCTGGAATGCAGATCCACGAATTGCGGAAATAACATCACGTATCTACTGGATTTACTGAAGGAGAATGGCATTCCTTTCCGGAGCATGATCATCTCGCAGGATGCGACGATGCAGCTTCGCATGGAAGCGGGACTCAGAAAGTATGTGGGCGACACGGTTACGATCATAAACTATGCCGCTTATTCGGCGAAAATGATCGTACAGAATGATACGCTTGCATATGACAAGGAAATCTGGGGTATGTGGGAGAACGACAGATATATAAGCCTTCTCATGGGAGAGATCCCGCGGCTGTCGGACGATGAAAATGGTTATGGGCCGAAAGGCAAAGATTTCATCGCCCATGTCGAGATACCGACAGAGGTGAAAACTGCTTTCCGGGAACTGTGCGCTAAGTATCCGGGACTTGTCAGAGAGGCCAACCCGCTATACGCGTCGGGGAAATAACTGATTGGCCGGCCAATCAGTTATTTCCGCCTGTCGATTCCTGTCGTCCGGTAGTATTTGTCTTTTTCGGCGTACATCATCTGATCCGCGCGCAGAATGGCGTCTTCTATTTTCTCATCGGGATGAAGTTCTGCATATCCGATCGCCATGTTTACCGTGAACCGGTGCTGTCTGCTCTTTTCCTCACAGGAATGCTGTACCTGTTCTATTTCTTTTTCAACAATTTCCGTTGGTACATTCAGATAAATCACTGCAAATTCGTCTCCGCCGATCCGGTATACCTTGTAAGCATGCTTCATTCCAACGATCAGGCTTTCGGCACAGGCTTTGATCAATGTATCTCCTTCCAAGTGGCCGTAATGATCGTTTGCCTGTTTCAGCCCGTTGATATCGGCCAGAACATAGATGAGCGTTTCGGTATTCAGTTTATTCTTGACAGAATTTGCGAGATCGTACTCATAACAGTTCTTATTCCAAGTCTGTGTATTAAAATCAATAAAGGAACGGTTCTTAATTTTTTCTACCGGATTCTCGATCGCAAAAAATACACCCAGTGACATTAAGCACAGTGCACAGCCGCTGGACAGAAGCTCCGGAAGAACAATCTGAATCCCGATAAAAGTCAGTCCCATAATGGAGATAGGAATCAGAAGTAATACGGTCGCTTCATTGATCTTCTTGCGGTAAATGATCATAAGCACATCAGATAACAACATTAAGAGATATCCCAATGCATAACACAATGTGGGTCCGATTCCTGCGCTATAGTCGGTTCCGTTGCCGTGAAGATAATAGATCGGTGAAAAAACCATGACAATAAGGCAGACGGTGGAAATGACATAAGCAATCCGCAGAAACATTTTTGCCCTGTTTTTTAAAATGATCAGGGAAAGCGCATATTCAAAGTATTTCAGGCTGAAAAGCAGCGCAAATGCAAAAAACAGAATGTGCGCGATATTATTCCATATAGCGGGAACACTCTCTGAATTGACGGTGATTTCCGTTATGAGTCCGAAAACCGTATGCCCTAGCGCTGTCAGTGCAACACCTCTGAAGAAATCTTTTCCGTCTCTGTATTTTGCGCATATTTCATTGTATAGCGTCAGAAACAGCAAAATAAAAGTGGCAAGGATTTCTGATCTGGTAATGAGCAAAATGTTCATGACAATACCTCTTTGACAGAACCTGTTTTTCTTTTTCAGGTCAACAAAATGATATCCATTTTTATATTAACAGAAAAGAGGCATACTTTCCACTGATATTCACTTTTAATAGATTGCTTCGGGAATGCCATCGTATTTGATGTTTTCCGGCATTTCTTTTATTTCTATTACTTCTCCTCTATCGATATCAACCCACACTTCGACGAGCGGCGTGATGCCGATGGTTTTTGACAGGATATCAGACGGAGAGGGATTTTCTCCGGGAAGCAGTGTCGGTGTAATAAAAATGATCTTATATCTGCTGTGGTCATAGTCGGCGGGAGATTTATGGCCGGAACGATAGACCACTCCGGTCATCGGGATTTCTGCCGCGAACCATTCTGTTGGTAAGATATAGTTTAATGACAGCCTGTTCTCTTCTTTCGATGTCAGATAGGAATTGACACGGGTATCGTTTTTGGCGATGCTTATGATATTCTCCATGGTTTCAGCATCTATTTCGCAGAGAGAAACTGTGACACTGCTGTCATCGCTTATGGAATAAAGAGAATTTAACGTCAATCTGTTTAAACCAAACGCTCCCAGATAGAAAACGCCAAGCGTGATCAGGTAGAGTACAAAGATTTTCCCAAGGTTCATCTTATGGGAAGGATCTGTCTGCTCCGGTGCATTTTTCCTTTTCGGGAAAAATCTGCCCGTTTTCCTTTCATATTCAATAAAGCTTTCCCCGAACTTCTTTTCACATTCGATTTCCTCTGCCCGAGCCAGAAAATAATAGCCGAATACCAGTGTGACAAAGAAAAAGATGACAATGTATCTCGGCCATAAAAACATCAGACCAAAGCTGCATACGATGAAGGATGTGTACTGGGGATGCCGGATATATTTGTAGAGTCCGCCCGATACGGCTCCCTTTTTCGTCAGCTTGCTGTAATAGATCTGACATGCGCCGATCACGAAGATCAGGAAACCCAGAATGCTCAGTGTCAGACCGATGATCTCGATGCTGTTGATGACCGGAGATGAAGTGTCTCTGACAACATGCGGCAGAAAAAATTTGATCATCCAGGAAAGTGCCGGAATCCTGTTCATAAATTTCAGAACCGGGCTGTAAACGGAATAGAAATACACAGCAAACGGACCTGCCATATAGGCAAATTCAAATGCGACCAGAAAATAAAATGCAAATACGCCCCAAAATCCTTTCTTTGTTTTGTTCATGATGGTTCCTCACATTTTTTTCATGATCGTACCGCGTAATTCTTTGAAATCTCTTTGAAATTCAAATGTAATTCCAAGCTTTTTTTGCTACAATGGGAAAAACAGGAAGAAGGAGAAAAAACCATGAGGATACTGATCGTGGAAGATGAGGCGGGATTGGCGGACGCCCTGCAGTATATTCTAGAGAAAAACGGGTATCAGGTGGATGTGGTCTATAACGGTCTGGATGGGGAAGCGTATGCGCTGCAAAATATTTATGATGGAATCGTTTTGGACAGGATGCTCCCTGGAAAAGACGGAATGGATATCCTGAAAGAAATGCGGCGCTCCGGGATCCATACGCCGACTATGTTCCTTACGGCAAAGGACACCGTGAATGACAGAGTGGATGGGCTAGATGCCGGAGCTGATGACTATCTGGTAAAGCCCTTTTCCAATAAGGAGTTTGTTGCCCGTGCCGGCGCATTGGTAAGGCGGAGCGAATCGTTTGTCCGCAATGAGGAGATTTCCCTGTCCGGAACCGTGCTCAACAGCAATCAGTGTACTTACGTGATCGATGGAAAAACCGTCAGGCTCACCAAGACAGAGACGCAGCTGCTGGAACTGCTGATGAGAAACCGGAATCAGGTGATTACCAAGGAACAGATCCTCGATAAAATCTGGGGCTTCAACAGCGATGTTGAGATTGCAAACGTAGAACTGTACATTTTCTATCTTCGCAAGAAGATTGATTTCTCTTCGGCGCAGCTGGAACTAAAGACGATCAGAGGAGTCGGATATTCGCTGATCACGAGGGATGGGGTCAGACCGGAAGCAAACGGCTGACAGGGAGGCATGACAGAGATGATAAAAAGAATTCAGACACGGTTTGTTCTGTTTACGATGGCAGTGATCGGGCTTGTCATGGGGAGTGTCGTGATCATGATGACCGTGCACAACACAAGTGTACAGACCATTCACCGGACAATTATTACAGTTGTCGTGATCCTGGTGCTGGTTTTCCTTTCCAGTATCATACTTTCCTATATTGCGATGAAACCGATCAAACGGGCCTGGCAGCGGCAGCTTGATTTCACGGCAGATGCCTCGCATGAGCTGAGAACGCCGCTTGCAATCATCAGATCCAATCTGGAGATCGTGATGGATAACCGGGATGAGATGGTTAAGGATCAGGAGAAATGGCTTGATAACATACAGAAGGAAACGAATCGGATGACCAAACTGGTCGATGATCTGCTGACACTCTCCCGGGCGGACAGCAATGAAGCGCAGCTGTGCATGACGGAGTTTTCTTTGAATAACATCATAGAAGATCGTCTTGCTGCTTTTCACTCGCTGGCGTCACAACATGGGATAACGCTTGAGAGCAATGTGGCGCCGGATGTGCTCCTGCAAGGTGATGAACAAAGGATCACACAGCTGTTTACGATACTGTTAGACAATGCAATTAAGTATATGGGGAGACCGGGAACGATCAGGATCGAAGCTGCCTGTGCAGGTCAGCATGTACAGATCACTTTTTCGGATGACGGAGTGGGAATCCCGAAAGAGGATGTTCCAGGCGTATTCACGCGGTTCTATCGGGTCGATAAGTCGCGGACAGGGCAGCAGGGCGGTTCCGGACTTGGACTCGCCATCGCCAAATGGATCGTGGAAGCGCATGGTGGTAAGATCACACTGAAAAGCG
>CAMGRE010000115.1 GCA_946061355.1 uncultured bacterium
GCTCTTTCGACACTTCATACATCATACTTTACTCGCCCTATATGCCTCTTCACCGTCATCGTATCCCTTTTTCTTGACGATTGCATAAGCGTAGGTACAGATGATCGGCATATCCGTGCAGTAGATACGGATCTCATAGACACCTTCCCTGGTCGGAGCCGTGTAGACACCGTCAGACGTGATCTCACCGCTTCCGGGCTCTGTGAGCTCATAGGTAATACTGCAGCTGTCCATGTTGTGATATCTCACACCGAAGAAATGGCTCTCCTTGGTTCCGAGTACAACCGTAGGCGTCTCAGCGGAGATACTCTTGCCGCTGTAATCCCCAGCCATTCCGATATCGTTTCCTGCCGGGAATCGAATCGCCACCCATCTGAAGGTCAGGACAAGGAAGTCCACATTCTCCTTTAATCTCGCTGCAACAACAAAACTTCCCTTGTCATTGAGTACCTTGACTGCCGTCTCTGCATTGATCAGGTTGATGTGCTCATTCTCAAACAGATCGGCACATCCGTAGATCGTGCTCTTGGCATTTGCGCCCAGGCTCTTGTCTTCCGCAATATACTCATATCCGACTTCCACATACACATTGCCTTTCCCGAGGCCGTGCATGATCTCGCCGGAATAGCAGATATCGCCTTTTCTCGCATTCTCTCCGAGCGGGATCTCCACAATTCCCGTAGCAACCTCCGGGATATCTCCCAGACGAAGCTCCGCTCTCTCAGCGCCCTCGCCTGTCTGGATGCGCTCTGTACCGCCCGTGAGCTCCGCCTCCTTGACGAAATATTCCATGTAACTCTCACGGAGCATCTCCTGAGACGGCACGGTCACATACTTCTTCACATCATTCTCAAGTACTTCTTCTATAATGTAAGCCGTGTCGGTTCTCACAAGACGCAGATCCGCAAGACGGATATAATCCTCCGAATTGCCGGCATTCTTCATCTCCAGGCTCATGCGCCCGATCTGCCTGTTGACGAGTTCTCTCGGCTTAACGTCCATAATTGCCGTCTTCAGGGAAAATCCCGAGGAAACAGAAACTGTATTTCCATCCACATACGCTCTTGCCGAGCCGCTCTTAAGCAGGATATTGGTGTCAAGCACGACCGTATCCTGCGCAGTCATCCAGTACCCTTTCTCAAACACCTCATCCTTATCAAGCAGGATATCATCAATGACAACATGAACCTCATATCCGCCCTCAGGCGTCGTAAATGCCGGAACCTGCAGAACGGCATCGAGCGAGAAACGCTTGTCCGCACCCGTCAGATTCCTGACGCGGACCACCAGTTTGACGGGACGATCCTTACATACAACGCTCGGGATGAGAATTTCCGCAATGTAATCCTCGCTCTCAACGATCACGCCGCTCGTCAAAAATTCCGTCTCCATCTCGAATGACTCCGGAATATCCTCCGTATCCATCAGGAACAGCTGGTAGCCTTCCTTGATCCGGTTGTACTCATATTCCTTCTCAGGATCCGTCTGATTGATAGAATAGACTGTATGTACCGGCTCCTCCACATACTTAAGGCAGAGGCTTGCCTGATTGGTTCTGAGACTCTCAAACCCTTCCACTGCGGAAAGTTTCTTGACAACCGATGAGTCCAGTACGATCTGCCTTCCCTGTCCGTCAATGGCAACACCGCTCTCCACCAGGATGGAGAGATCATCCAGACTGAACACGCCGCAGCCGCATACAATCCCCGATCCATACATCAGGGAATTAAAGAATCGCTCCTTATTGTTAAAATAAGTCTGCTCCGCAAGGAAGTCCGCGCTTGTCAGCATCTTCCCCGCATAATAACGGTTTCTTTCAAACGGAAATAATTGATTATTATTCATGGTAGTCCCCCTGTCCTTAACGACAACATCCGCTAAACTCTTTTTTCTTATCCTATTATACGACCCGGTAGTCACAAAAGAGACACAATAGCCGCATTTTTTATGTCCATTATATCCTTTTTTTGATTATTTTGGAAGTCTAATATATGCTTTTGTGCCATAGCCCGGCTCCGAGGTAACTTCCAACGTTCCATTGCACATGAACGCAAGCCTCGTTCGCACGTTTTCGATCCCGATATGACTCCTGGCATCATCAGGAGGCTTCTCCATATCGAATCCGACACCGTCATCCGCCACCATCACCTCATAGAAGCTGTCATACTCCGCCGAGGCGACCGTGACGGTCCCTCCTCCCGGCTTCTTCCCCACTCCGTATTTCACCGCATTCTCCACAAGCGGCTGAATGGACAGCGCCGGCAGCCGGAATCCCTCCGCCTGAATATCATACACAACACGCAGTTCGTCCCCGAACCGAAGCTGCTCCAGATGGAGATAATTCCTCACATGCTCCAGTTCTTTCTCCAGTGGAACCGGTGCGCTGCTCTCCAACGAATTCAGATTGCCGCGCAGATAACTGGCGAATCTGTTGACCGCATCCTGCGCCTTCCCGGGATCACTGCCGCACAGATAATAGATCGTATTGAACACATTATATAGAAAATGCGGCTGGATCTGGGAAAGCACAATCTTGATCTGTGTGTCCGTATTCCTTCGCTCCTGTTCCACGAGTTCCTTTGTCCTCTCTGTCAGTTCCAGCATGTAGCCCACCTGTGCCGCGAGGAACGCCCACAGCACGGAAATCGTAATCGCAATGTTGAGCAGTGAAAGACCATAGTAAAATGTCTGAATCACTGCCGCCAGGAACGGAAGCACAAGATAGGAAGCAAATACCACCAGCCTGACATTGCTCAGTTTCCTGCGGTAATACAGCAGCATCCCCATGAAGATCAGCATACCGACGATGGCGATCGCAAATGAGATCCAGGAATAGGTGCTCCTGTGATAAAAATTGTTTTCATCAAAGTAATAGAACATATGATTAAACTGATTCACCACACAGCAGACGACTCCAACCGCCGCAACAACGTATACCGCTCCTCTCCAGACGGGTGAGACGCCTTTTTCCCGTCCGATCATCCATACGGCATACTCAAAATAAGCGATCAGGATCAGATAACTGCAAAAGAACACCATGCCGTTGCTGATGCGCACCATGTACCAGCCAAGCGCTCCTTCCCGTCCGCGGAACGCCCATGCAAGCACATCCATACCAAGCAGCAGCGCATTGCACAGCTGCAGCGCCATCAGCCTTCTGTTCGCCTCATAATCCACATTTCTTCCCAAATATACGCAAATCGCAGCCAGAAGGCAGAGGATCACGCCCCAGATCTCCAGCGCCACATGCACAACTGCGGTCATGCTCATATTACTCTCCTCCCGTCTCCAGCATACCGTGTGTATATTCGCTCCAGGAATACTGCATCATATATTCTCCGCGATAGGCCTTGACGGCCTCCGGATCCCCGCGCATCAGTTCAAAGTAATCACAATCCACCTTGTCCGGAAGGATCGCGGTCATGCCTCTCTGTCTGACAAAGACATCCTCGCATCCCGCCTGGATCAGCGTCGCAAACAGATCCGCCCGCAGATTTTTCATATAAGAGCTATGTTTGCTCACATCCTCAATGTCCTCCCACAGCACTTCCATGATCTCCTGATTGCTGCACAACGCGCCATTCCTGTCAATCAGATAGGCAAGCAGCTCCTTAGTCCTGTTGTACTGGAACTTTAACGGTTTGCCCTCCACAAACGCCTCAAAATTGCCGAAGGTGACAATCTTTAAGCGCTTCCCCAGCGTTTTCTCCACCGGATGTCTTAGATTCGCAAGTTCCCGCTTTATCTTTTCGGCGGTTACCGGCTTCAGGCAATAACCGCTCGCATACATCTCAAATGCACTGCCGGCGAACTCATCATAGCCTGTCGTAAAGATGATGTTGATCCGGGGATTTGTCTTCTGCAGCCTCTCTGCCAGAGCCAGACCGTTCATGTCGCGCATCTCAATATCGAGGAAAGCGACATCGCATGTTTCCTGTCCCGCATATGCAAGGGCAGCCGAAGCTTCTCTGAATCCTTTTATCTCATGCACTTCCCCCGAAGCCGCTTTTGTAATCTCATTCAGAATATTTTCCAGTGCCATTCTCTCGTCATCTACCGCTATGATTCTCATCTGTATCTCTCTCCGTTGTTATCATTTGCGATCAGTGTCAGGTCCGTTATGCTGTTCCTTCGGCAGCGTGATCGTCATCTTTGTCCCCTTCCCCAGCGCGCTCTCTATGTCCAGTTCTGCCCGGCACATCTCCTGGAGCCTCTGCCGCACGTTCCTGATCCCGACATGGGATTTGCCATCCTCTTTTTTGATCCCCGGCACGAACCCAACTCCGTCATCCGCAATGATGATCCTGTAGCACCCGCTCTCCTCCCTGGTCGTGAGCGTGACCGTCCCGCCGCCCTTCTTCGGAATGATCCCGTGCTTTACCGCATTCTCCACAAGCGGCTGGATCGTCAGCGCCGGCAGCCGGAACTCATCCGCCTCAATATCGTACTCCACGCGCAGATCCTCCTCGAAGCGCATCTTCTCCAGATGGAGATACGTCTTCACATGCTTCAGTTCCTCCTTAAACGGAATCGGCTCCGTATGATCAAGTGATTTTAAATTCATACGGAGATAATCCGAGAAATCACTGATCGCCTGCTGTGCCATCCCGCTGTCCTTCTCACACAGATGATAGATGGAATTGAGCGTATTGTACAGAAAATGCGGCTGAATCTGGCTCACCATCACCTTGATCCTGCTGTCGGACAATTCCAGTTCCTTCTCGATCAACTGCTTCTCCTGCTCCTGTTGGAGCACAATGTAGATCAGCAGCAGGGAGATCCCGAACGACGGATACAACAGCATCAGATACGGCGACCAGTTCTCAAGCAGTGCGCCCATGGCCGGAAGCATCAGATAGAGAAATGATGTAGCAACACTCTTCTGCCGCTTCCACCCGACATAGAGTAGGATCGGGAGCAGGAGCAGGATCTGCACCAGCACCACATTGTCTGGCAGGGCGCTCAAAGCTCCCCAGGTAAACGTATTGTCCGCATCGATCGTATATAAGACACCGCTCCAAAAATTGTAGACGGGAAGTCCCATCAGAAACAGGCAGAGCACATCTATGATGCCAAACAGGCATTTCCCCCAGACGGGCAGCTTCAGTTCCCCCGCAGCATCCTGATAGACATAAACAAAAAAGCAGAGATATGCGGCCGCACTCACAAAATAGGTGAGGAAATTGCCGGTCGTCGTCATGATCAGCGCAAATGTGCCCGGCTTGCAGGTGAAACGCCATGCAGCCAGATCCCCTGCCGTATTGACCGCATGCAGAAACAGCGTCAGCAGAAACAGCCTGTCGAGATCCGTCTTCTTCCGCTTCTTTAACATAATGGAAATAAAAAGAACAGCCATCAGCACTACCGTAAAAAACTCGAGTGTGCTGTTAATAGAATTGCATGCCATGATCTTCTCCCCGTAATTCTCCCTTATATTGCAAAATTATAACATAAAAATACATTTTTTTCATGTAAAATTATCATACAATACGAACGGTCACAAAACAGTCACACTCTGACCACGCTCCTCCCCGGAGCAGCGGGATTCTCATTGTACATTTCCATAAAATGGACTATAATACAACTAAAAATGGCAGTTGGGGATTATTATTGTAAAAAAGCCGGGCTCCATCCCGGACAAAGGAGAAAAATATGAAGGTATTGAATTTTGGCTCACTCAACTACGATTACGTCTACAAGGTGGATCATGCGGTAACGCCCGGAGAAACAATAGATTCTCAGGGAATGGATTCCTTTCTCGGTGGAAAAGGTCTGAATCAGTCCATCTCTCTGGCAAGAGCCGGGGTGAAGGTATTCCACGCCGGACAGGTCGGCGAGGACGGGGAACGGTTCCTCCATGCATGCGAAAAAAACGGCATCGACACTACCTATATCAAAATGATAGAGGGCAAAAGCGGCCATGCGATCATACAGCTTGACAAAAATGCACAGAACTGCATCCTGCTGTACGGCGGCAGCAACCGCAAGATCACAAAAGAGTTTGTGGATGAGGTTTTGCCCCATTTTGAAAAAGGTGACATTCTGCTGCTTCAGAATGAGATCAACGAACTGGATTACATCATCGACCGCGCCTATGAAAGGGGAATGCAGATCACTCTGAACCCGTCCCCGTTCGACAAGGCTCTGGAAGCATGCGACCTTAAGAAAATCTCCTACTTCCTGCTCAATGAGATTGAGGGCGGACAGATCAGTGGGGAAAAAGAACCGGATAAGATTCTGGATGTCATGATGTCAAAATTCCCCGAAGCGAAAGTCGTTCTGACGCTCGGTTCCGACGGCGTCGTATATCGCGACAAAAATCAGACATGCAGACAGGGAATCTACAAAGTAAAAGCCGTTGACACCACTGCTGCGGGCGACACTTTTACGGGCTACTTTATCGCAGGCATTCTGGCAGGCATGTCCGTGCCCGACATCCTGAAGATGTGCACCAAGGCATCCGCGATCACCGTATCCCGCATGGGCGCAACAGACTCCATTCCTACTATGGATGAAGTAAACGATACCGATTTATAACTTACCACGATTTACACACGGAAAGAAAACGATACTACCTATGAAAAAAATAATTTCTATCCTATCTTTACTTGCAATGACAGCCCTGCTGGTCTCATGCGGCGGGGCGGAAACGGCTGCCACATCCTCTGATGCGGCAGCCGTCACTGTACCTGATGATTCCAAAGTTGCATCATCCGATGGGACCTGGGCAGTCTACTGGTATATGTGCGGCAGCGATCTGGAATCCGAACACGGCGCCGCCACGGACGATCTGGCAGAAATGATGGAAGTGACGCTTCCCGATCATGTCAAGGTCATCATCCAGACCGGCGGAGCTTCCGAATGGCAGAACAACACCATGGACGCCTCAAAAATTCAGCGCTGGCTGTACGACTCCGAAGGAATGTATCTGATTGATGAGCAGCCCATCGCCAATATGGGCGAGCCGCATACCTTGACCGATTTCCTCACCTATGCCACAGACAATTATCCCGCCGACAGAACGGCCGTCATCCTGTGGGATCACGGCGGCGGATCCGTAAACGGCGTCTGTTGCGATGAACTGTACAAATTTGATGCGCTGGAACTGCCGGAACTGTATACCGCTTTCCGGAATGTATGGCAGCCTGACGAATCAGATCCCGCGCTGGAATTGATCGGCTTTGACGCATGTCTGATGGCAACCGTTGATGTCGCCGACACCTTCCGGGAATTTGCACATTATATGGTCGCCTCAGAGGAAACGGAATCTGGAAACGGCTGGCTGTATTCCGGGTGGCTTAGTGCACTGGCAGAGGATCCGTCCATGGACGGCGCCGAACTGGGAAAGGCGATCTGTGATGCCTACTATGAAGGGTGTTTGGAAGAAGAAACCGCAGATCTGGCTACTCTCTCCTTAACCGACCTGTCAAAGATAGACAATCTGCTGTCCGCCTATGATCTGTGGGGGCAGGAAGCGTTTACCAATACGATGGAGGATCCCTCTGTCCTCGCCCAATTCGGACGCGCTGCCGCCGAGAGTGAAAATTACGGCGGCAACACAAGAGAACAGGGCTTTTACAATCTGGTGGATCTCGGCCATCTTGCCGGAAAGACCGCTTCCTTCCTGCCCTCCGCGCGGAGTGTGCTGGATGCGTTGCAGGAATGTGTGCTCTACAAGGTAAACGGTGATTACCGCTCGGAATCGACGGGATTGAGCTGCTACTACTCCTACAACGGCGACACGGACGATTATGACGG